>NZ_JAAKVF010000006.1:0-200428 GCF_049175515.1 Aeromonas sp. 600479 | reverse complement strand
CCCGATGCGGTACATAGGGGGTTCTGAGTAGAGAAATGCTAGTTGAAAATGTGTAAACCTATTTCAGGACTAGACAGGGCTATTTGCCAGAAGCTCCGTGCCAGCAGGCCGATAGTCCAGAGGTGGCTGCGGCGATCTCATCGTGGCGGGTGAATACTCCTTTAGCCTCCCTCCTCAGCTCCTTTTCTTGTCCCCCAATCTGTCCTCATTGCGACCAATAAATAGTTAGATGTGTAATCATTTGGTCGTTGTCGATTATCTGGATGGCGCGTTACACAGTTACCGTCATTAACCTGCATTTTATTGCGCTTTTTTGATTGTTTTTGAATGACTTTTCCCAGTGCATCTTCGTTTTATATGGAAAATTTTATGGATAAAGCCAGGCTTTGTTCGGTTTTTATTGATAAAAATAACTTTTTAAAATCAATGGTTTATTTTGTGGTTTGTTTTTGTGGACTCTATTGGTTCTTTTGTTTTGGTTGTTAATTGCTTAGTGTAAAAAACAATCGATTCGCGTTCGGCAGGTTAATCACCAAGATGTCGACCATGAAAAAAGGACAGTATGACAGTCAAACTCGAGGTTAAATCACTCTACAAAATCTTCGGCGATCAGCCGGAAAAAGCGTTCAAATTGCTGGCGAAAGGGCATGACCGCGCCAGCATCCTGCAAAAAACCGGGCAGACCCTGGGGGTCCAGGATGTCAATCTGGCCATCGACGAAGGGGAAATCTTCGTGGTGATGGGCCTCTCCGGCTCGGGCAAATCCACCCTGGTGCGTCTCTTCAACCGGCTGATCGAGCCGACCCGCGGCCAGGTGCTGATCGATGGCGAGGACATCGCCGCCATCTCCGACAGCGAGCTGCGTCAGGTACGGCGCAAGAAGATCAGCATGGTATTCCAGTCCTTCGCCCTGATGCCGCACCTGAGCGTGCTGGAAAACACCGCCTTTGGGCTGGAGCTGGCCGGTGTGCCGCTGGCGGAGCGCCAGCAGAGCGCCTGTCAGGCGCTCCATCAGGTGGGGCTGGGTCAGTGGATCGATGCCTTCCCCGATGCCCTCTCCGGCGGCATGAAGCAGCGGGTCGGCCTGGCCCGCGCGCTGGCCAACGACCCCGACATCTTGCTTATGGACGAGGCTTTCTCCGCGCTGGATCCGCTGATCCGCACCGAGATGCAGGACGAGCTGCTCAAGCTGCAGGCCAGCCAGCAGCGCACCATCGTCTTCATCTCTCACGATCTGGACGAGGCGATGCGCATCGGCGATCGCATCGCCATCATGCAGGACGGCCAGCTGGTGCAGGTCGGCACCCCGGACGAGATCCTCAACCAGCCCGCCAACGACTATGTGCGCGCCTTCTTTCGCGGGGTGGATCTGGCCAACGTGTTCAGCGCCCGCGACGTGGCCAGCCGCAAGCAGATGCCGCTCATCAAGAAACACACCACCGACGGGCTGGGCAACGCCTTGCGCCAGCTCAAGGAGCAGGAGCGGGAGTTCGGTTACGTGGTGGATCGCCGGCGCCGCTTCATCGGGGTCGTCTCGGTGGAGTCGCTCGGTCAGGCGGTCAGGGCCAAAGGCCGCCTGGAGCAGGCGCTGCTGGCGGACATCCAGCCCATTCTGGCGGACACCGCTCTCAACGAACTGATCAGCCAGGTGGCGGCCGCCCCCTGTCAGGTGCCCGTGGTCGAGGAGGATGGCACTTACCTGGGCCTCATCTCCAAGGCCAACCTGCTGAACACCCTGGACAGGAGTACCCCGGCATGAAGCGGATGAATCCCCATTTTTTACTGAGCGGGCTGCTGGCCCTGGTGCTGCTGGCGAGCCCCTCCCTGCGTGCCGATGAGGCTGCGGTCGACCCCTGGGGGGCCAGTGCGGCCGCCACCGAGGTTGCCGATCCCTGGGGCAGTACCGACACTGAGGCGACCGACTGGCAGAACCAGATCGAGGCGGTCGACACTACCGCCGCCGTCGACTGGCTGGATCCCTTCCAGCAGGCGCTGGTGCCGCTGGATAGCTGGGTCGAGGGCGGCATCGGCTGGCTGGTCGACAACCTGCGTCCCGTGTTTCAGCTGATCCGTGCACCGGTGGAGCTGGCGCTGGGCGGCATGACCCATCTGTTGCAGACGGTGCCCTCCACCCTGATGATCGGCCTGCTGACCCTGATCGCCTGGCAACTGGTGAACGGTCGCATGGCGCTGGGTACCCTGTTCTCACTGGTAGTGGTGGGGCTGATCGGCGCCTGGTCCGATGCCATGGTGACCCTGTCGCTGGTGCTGACCTCGCTGTTCTTCTGCGTGCTGATCGGGCTGCCGGTCGGCATCCTGCTGGCGAGGAGCGAGCGACTGTCGCGCTGGACCCGGCCGCTGCTGGATGCGATGCAGACCACGCCGGCCTTCGTCTACCTCATCCCCATCGTCATGCTGTTCGGCATCGGCAACGTGCCCGGGGTGGTGGTGACCGTCATCTTTGCGCTGCCGCCGATGATCCGGCTCACCATGCTGGGCATTCGCCAGGTACCCGCGGATCTGGTGGAGGCGGCTCACTCGTTCGGTGCCAGCCCCTCCCAGCTGCTGTTCAAGGTACAACTGCCGCTCGCCATGCCCACCATCATGGCCGGGGTCAACCAGACCCTGATGCTGGCACTCTCCATGGTGGTGATCGCCTCCATGATCGCGGTGGGGGGCCTCGGCCAGATGGTGCTGCGCGGCATCGGCCGGCTCGACATGGGGCTCGCCTCCATCGGCGGCCTCGGCATCGTGCTGCTGGCCATCGTGCTCGACCGCCTGACCCAGGCGATGGGACAGCCGGATCGCAGCCGTAGCGGCCGCTGGTATCAACGCGGCCCCGCCGCCCTGCTGCTGCGCCTGCTCGGCCGCGACAAGTCAATCGATTACAAAGGAGTAAATGCATGAGGCTTATCACCAAGACGCTGACCCTGGGTTCCCTGCTGTTGAGCTCCCAACTGCTCGGTCCGCTCGCCATGGCCAGCACCGAGCTGCCGGGGGAGGGCGTGCGCGTCCAGCCCCTGCAGAGCTCGTTGCCGGAGGAGAGCTTTCAGACCCTGCTGGTGAGCAAGCTGATGGCGCGCCTCGGCTATGACGTCCAGTCGGCTCAGGAGGTGGATTACAACGTGGCCTACGCCTCGGTGGCGCAGGGGTATGGCACCTTCCTCGCCTTCAACTGGATACCGCTGCAAAACAACAAGTATGAGCAGGCGGGAGGTGACAAGGTGTTCTTCCGTGAGGGCACCTATGTGGCCGGGGCCGCCCAGGGCTATCTCATCGACAAGCAGACCGCGACCCGCTACGGCATCACCAACCTGGGTCAGCTCAAGGATCCCAAGCTGGCGGCGCTGTTTGACGGCGATGGCGACGGCAAGGCCGATCTGGTGGGTTGCAACCCGGGCTGGGGCTGTGAAGAGGCGATCAACCGTCATCTGGCCGGGTTTGGCCTGACCCCGACCGTCACCCACAAGCAGGGCAACTACGCGGCGCTGATCGCCGATACCCGTGCCCGTTACCAGGCCGGCAAGCCGGTGCTCTACTACACCTGGACCCCCTACTGGCTCAGCAGCGAGCTGGTGCCAGGCAAGGACGTGGTGTGGCTGGAGGTGCCCGCCGATGGCCCTGATGCGGCCAAGACCCGGCTGCCGAACGGCAAGAACTATGGCTTCCCGGTCAACACCATGCACATCGTCGCCAACAAGCAGTTCGCCGAGGCCAACCCGGCAGCCGCCAGGCTGTTCTCCATCGTCAAGCTGCCGCTTAATGACATCAACGTGCAGAACGGCCTGATGAACAAGGGGCAGAACAAGCCGGCGGACGTGGAGCGTCACACCGACGCCTGGCTCAAGGGCCACGAGGCGCTGGTGAACGACTGGCTGACCCAGGCACGCGCCGTCGCCAAGTAATGAGGGGCGGTAGCTCGCTCTTTGCGCAAATAAAAACGCCCGGCAGTTGCTTGCCGGGCGTTTTTTATGGAGGCCGTGCGGGTGGACCCTCTGGCTCAGATGCCGGAGCCGTCGTTCTCGCCGTTCTCCTCGTGCAGGCCGCATTCGCGCTTGAGGCCGAAGAAGCGGGTCTGCTCCTCGCTCATACCGGGCTCCCACTTGGTGGTGGTGTGCACGTCGCCCACCGAGAGATAACCCTGCTCCCACAGCGGGTGGTAGGGGAGGTCGAACTCCTTGAAGTAGTAGAAGACATCCTTGTTGCTCCAGTCGATCACCGGCAGGAACTTGAAGCGGCCGCGCTGGATGCCCAGCACCGGCAGCTTGCCACGGCTGCCGGACTGCTCCCGGCGCAGGCCGGAGAACCAGGTCTGGGCCCCCAGCTCACGCAGGGCGCGGTCCATCGGCTCCACCTTGTTGAGCTGGTTGTAGCGGGTGATCCCCTCCACCCCCTGCTCCCACAAGAGACCAAATCGCGCCTCCTGCCAGGCAGGGCTGAACTCGGCCCGGTAGATCTTCAAGTTGAGCGCGAGGCGCTCGGTCAGCTCGTCGATGAAACGGTAGGTCTCCGGGAACAGATAACCGGTATCGGTCAGCACCACTGGCACGTCGGCCCGCTCGCGGCTCACCAGATGGAGCATCAGTGCCGCCTGAATGCCGAAGCTGGATGAGAGTACATGCTCCCCCGGCAGATTGGCCAGGGCCCAGCGCACCCGCTCGGGGGCACTCATGGTATCCAGCTCCCGGTTGAGGGGCACCAGTGCCTCGACTTGCTCCTCACGGCCGAGGGCTAGCAGCGCCTGCAGGTTAAGGCGGCCATCTTCAGTGACATTAAGCGGCAGATTAAGCGGCATAGAAGTCCCTCGCAGAATCGATAACGGGGGCAATTACCCCAACCCGGATCACGAAGTCGCCGAAGCACTCACCCTGATTGCGCTCGGTGGCCCAGCGGCCGATCAGAGCGTCCAGTTCGGCCAGGATCTGCGGCTCGGTGATGTTCTCCTGATAGAGGCGCGGAATGCGGGTGCCCTCCAGGTTGCCCCCCAGATGGAGGTTGTAGCGGCCGGGCGCCTTGCCCACCAGACCTACTTCGGCCAGCATGGCACGGCCGCAGCCGTTGGGGCAGCCGGTGACCCGGAAGACGATGGCATCGTTCGCCAGCTCGTGTTTGGACAGCAGCCCTTCAAGTTCGGTGACGAAGGCGGGCAGCATGCGCTCCGCCTCGGCCATCGCCAGCGGGCAGGTGGGCAGGGCCACGCAGGCCATCGACTGCTTGCGCTGCTCGCTGACGCCGTCATCCAGCAGGCCGTACTGGCGTGCCAGCCCTTCGATACGGGCCTTCTCGCCAGCCGGAACGCCCGCGATGATCAGGTTCTGGTTGGCGGTCAGGCGAAAATCCCCCTGATGCACCTTGGCGATCTCCAGCATGCCGGTTTTGAGCGGCTTGCCCGGGAAGTCCAGCAGGCGGCCGTTCTCGATAAACAGGGTGAGGTGGTGCTTGCCGTCGATCCCCTCGACCCAACCGAAACGGTCGCCACGGCTGGTGAACTCATAGGGACGCACTTCGCCAAACTGGATACCGGCACGGCTCTCCACCTCGGCCTTGAACGCTTCGACGCCAACACGTTCGAGGGTGTACTTGGTCTTGGCGTTCTTGCGGTTGACCCGGTTGCCCCAATCGCGCTGGGTGCTGACCACGGCTGCCGCCACCTCCAGCACGTGGGAGAGCGGAATAAAGCCAAAGTCGCTCGCCTTGCGTGGATAGGTGCTGGTGTCGCCGTGGGTCATGGCGAGGCCCCCGCCGACCAGCACGTTAAAGCCCACCAGCTTGCCGTGATCGCTAATGGCCACGAAGTTGAGATCGTTGGCGTGGATGTCCACATCGTTGTGAGGCGGGATCACCACAGTGGTCTTGAATTTGCGCGGCAGGTAGTTGGAACCCAGGATTGGCTCCTCATCCTGTCCCAGTTTTTCACCGTCCAGCCAGATCTCCACGTAGGCACGGGTTTTGGGCAGCAGGTGCTCGGAGATCTTCTTGGCCCACTCGTAAGCTTCCTGATGCAGCTCGGACTCCACCGGGTTGCTGGTGCAGAGCACGTTGCGGTTCACATCGCCTGCAGTGGCGATGGAATCGATGCCGGTGCTGTTGAGAGTCTGGTGCATCAGCTTGATGTCGCGCTTCAATACCCCGTGAAACTGGAAGGTCTGCCGGGTGGTGAGACGGATGCTGCCGTAGAGGGTGTTCTCTTCGGCGAACTTGTCGATCACCTGCCACTGAGCCGGAGTAATGATGCCGCCGGGCAGACGGGCACGCAGCATGACGTTGTGCAGTGGCTCCAGCTTTTGCGCCGCGCGCTCCGGGCGGATATCGCGGTCATCCTGCTGGTACATGCCGTGGAAGCGGATCAGCTGGAAGTTGTCGCCATTGAAGCCGCCGGTGAGCGGATCCTGCAGATCCTGCTCTATAGTGCCGCGCAGAAAGTTGCTTTCGCGTTTGAGGCGTTCGTTGTCGGCCAGCGGTCCTTCGACCGGCCCCGCTTTTGGGTGAGAAAGAGGTTGTTTGCTCATCAATAGACATCCCTTTGATAACGTTTGGCACGACGCAATTCGCTCAAATACTCTTCTGCTTCCTCACGGCTCTTGTGGCCATGTTCGGCAATCACATCCAGCAGGGCCTCCTGCACATCCTTGGCCATCCTGTTGGCGTCACCACACACATAGAAGTGAGCGCCTGCTTCCAGCCACTGGTAGAGCTCAAGCCCTGCCTCGCGCAGACGGTCCTGCACATAGATCTTGTTGGCCTGATCCCGGCTGAAGGCCAGGGAGATCTTCGACAGCAACCCCGATTTCACATAACGCTGCCACTCCACCTGATAGAGGAAATCCTGGGTAAAGTGGGGGTTGCCGAAGAAGAGCCAGTTCTTGCCTTCCGCGCCCTGAGCTTCCCGCTCCTGCATAAAGGCGCGGAACGGGGCGATGCCGGTGCCCGGGCCCACCATGATGACGGGTGTGTCGGGATTGGCGGGCAGGCGGAAGTTGTCGTTGTGCTCGATGAATACCCGCACCTCGCCATCCTCAATCAGCCGATCCGCCAGATAGGAGGAGGCGGCGCCAGAGCGCACTGAGCCATCTTCCTGCGGGTAGCGCACCACGCCGACGGTCAGGTGCACCTCCTCTTCGACTTCGCTCTGTGCGGAGGCGATTGAGTAGAGGCGCGGGGTGAGGGGTCGCAGCAGGCCAACCAGCTGCTCGGCCGTGAGCGCGGTCGGGAAGCGTTTCAGCACATCCACCACCTGAGCGGAGGCGACCAGTGTATTTACCTGGGCCTTGTCACCGGCCAAGTCTTTCAGCGCCGCGTTGTCCGATATATCAGCGAGCCCTGTGATAAAGCCGCCGTGCAGCCGGGTCAGTTCGAAGTGACCGGTCAGGGCGGCGCGCAAGGTGCCGTGGGCCGTGGCTTCATCGCCAGAGAGGCCGGTCAGGGCCAGCACTTCCCCCACCAGGTCGGCGTCGTTGTCGAACCAGACGCCGAGGGCATCACCCGGTTGATAGGTGATGCCGGAGTCGGCCAGATTGATCTCGATATGGCGGATATCCTTGGTGGAATCCCGGCCGGTGATCTTCTGATTGACCGACAGGCGGGCAGGGAAGGGGTTCTCCTTGCTGTACTGGCTGTGGCCAACCGCCTGCTGCACCGCGCTGGCTACGCTGCTGCTGGCCGCTCCGGTAGAGAGGGTCGCGGCAATGGCGTTGAGTGCCTGTTCGCCCCACGCCTTGGCGGCATCCTGATAATCCACATCGAGGCTGGCGAGTTCATAAATGCGCTCGGCCCCTGCGCTGGCGAGGAAGTTGTCAAAATCTTTGCCGGTCTGGCAGAAAAATTCGTAGGAGCTGTCACCCAGCCCCAGCACCGCGAACTTGAGGCCGTCCAGCTTGCCGATCTTGCCTTTTTTAAGCTGCTCGAACAGATCGACGGCGCTCTCCGGCGGTTCACCCTCCCCGTAAGTGCTCACTACCACCAGCAGATGGCTCTCTTTCTTGAGCTGCTTGGGTTTGTAGTCGGCCATCGACGCGAGGGTGGCCGGTAGACCACGGGCTTCGGCCTGCGCCTTGATGGCAGTAGCGACACCTTTGGCGTTGCCGGTCTGGGAGCCGTAGAGAATAGTTAGGCTACCGCTGGGAGCCACGACTTCTGCGCCTGCGGTCGCAACGGGCTGGATGCCCACCTGGGAGAGGCCGTAGAGATATCCGCTCACCCAGGCCAGTTGCTGGGTATTGAGGGTCGAGAGTACCTGACCCAGCTGACGTTGCTGCTCGTCAGAGAGGGGAGAGAGGTTGAATGGGAAATCCTTCAATTGCATCACACGCGTCTTCCATGGTCTGATTTTTGGCCAGATTAAAGGGCGTGTTGGTTAACAACAAAGAATAAAAATATCTTCTTTATTCCATTATTGAATTTATAAAGTGATTTGGCGGCAAAGGAGATAGAAAAACGCCCCGCAGTCGCGGGGCGTTTTTATGGGCTATCACGCTCGGGATTGACCCAAGGGATGTAGCTGGCTTCTGTGGGCCTTACTTCTGCGGGCCTTACTTCTGCGGGCCTTATTTCTGCGGACGCAGGGCTGGGAACAGAATGACGTCACGGATGGTGTGGCTGTTGGTGAACAGCATCACCAGACGGTCGATACCGATACCCTGACCGGCAGTCGGCGGCAGGCCGTGCTCCAGTGCGGTGACGAAGTCGGCGTCATAGAACATGGCTTCGTCGTCGCCTGCTTCTTTCTGATCAACCTGATCCTGGAAGCGCTTGGCCTGGTCTTCTGCATCGTTCAGCTCGGAGAAGCCGTTGGCCAGCTCGCGGCCACCGATGAAGAATTCGAAGCGGTCGGTTACGTCCGGGTTCACGTCGTTGCGGCGAGCCAGCGGAGAAACGGCGGCCGGGTACTCGGTGATGAAGGTCGGTTGCAGCAGCATGTGCTCCACGGTCTCTTCGAAGATCGCGGTGATCACGTGGCCCAGCTCCCAACCCTTCATCAGCTCGATGTGCAGACGCTTGGCAACGGCCTTGGCGCTCTCCAGGGTAGCCAGATCGTCCAGAGTTACATCCGGGTTGAACTTCAGGATGGACTCGACCATGGTGAGGCGCTGGAACGGCTGACCGAAATCGATGGTCAGGCCCTCTTCGCCCTCTTTGGCGTAACGGATCTTGGTGTCGCCCAGGATGTCCTGCGCCAGGGTGCGCAGCAGCTCTTCGGTCAGGTCCATCAGATCGATGTAGTCGGCGTAGGCCATGTAGAACTCGATCATGGTGAACTCGGGGTTGTGACGAACCGAGATACCTTCGTTACGGAAGTTGCGGTTGATCTCGTAGACACGCTCGAAACCACCGACCACCAGACGCTTCAGATAGAGCTCCGGAGCGATACGCAGGTACATGTCGATGTCCAGCGCATTGTGGTGAGTGACGAACGGACGCGCGGAGGCGCCACCCGGGATGACTTGCATCATCGGGGTTTCCACTTCCATGAAGCGCTTTTCGTTGAAGAACTTGCGGATACCGGCAACCACCTGGGTGCGGATCATGAAGGTCTTGCGGGACTCTTCGTTGGCGATCAGATCCAGGTAGCGCTGGCGGCAGCGAGCTTCCTGGTCGGTCAGGCCTTTGTGCTTCTCGGGCAGCGGACGCAGCGCCTTGGTCAGCAGGCGGATATCGGAAACGTGAACGGAGAGCTCACCGGTCTGGGTCTTGAACAGGGTACCTTCGACACCCACGATGTCGCCCAGATCCCACTTCTTGAACTGCTCGTTGTAGAAACCTTCCGGCAGGTCGTCACGGGTGACGTAGACCTGGATCTTGCCGGCCATGTCCTGCAGGGTGGCGAAAGAAGCCTTGCCCATGATCCGGCGGGTCATGATGCGACCGGCAATCTTCACCCGTTTACCCAGGCTCGTCAGCTCCTCGGCGCTTTTGTCGTCGAACTCTGCGTGCAGATCGCCAGAGAGGCTGTCGCGACGGAAGTCGTTGGGGAAAGGATTACCCTGGGCGCGCAGGGCGGCCAGCTTGGAACGACGCTCGGTCATCTCGTTGTTGAGTTCGAGAGTTTGGTCGACTTCCGGAGTGATGGTTTGTTCAGACATGGTGATTCCTGCTTGTTTACAGACCTGATTTCAGGCTGGCTTCGATAAACTTGTCCAAGTCACCGTCGAGCACCGATTGGGTATTACGGGTTTCGACGCCGGTGCGCAGATCCTTGATACGGGAGTCATCCAGCACATAGGAACGGATCTGGCTGCCCCAACCGATATCAGACTTGGTCTCTTCCAGGGCTTGTTTCTCAGCGTTCTGCTTCTGAATTTCCAGCTCGTAGAGCTTGGCTTTCAGCTGCTTCATACACTGGTCTTTGTTTTTGTGCTGGGAACGGTCGTTCTGGCACTGTACCACGACACCGGTCGGAACGTGGGTAATACGTACCGCGGATTCGGTTCGGTTAACGTGCTGACCACCGGCACCGGAGGCACGGTAGACGTCGATCCGCAGATCCGCCGGGTTGATCTCGATATCGATATCGTCGTCGATCTCGGGGTAGACGAACACAGAACAGAAGGAGGTGTGACGGCGGCCACCGGAATCGAACGGAGACTTGCGAACCAGACGGTGTACGCCGGTTTCGGTACGCAGCCAGCCGAATGCATATTCGCCGGTGAACTTGATGGTGGCGGATTTGATACCAGCCACGTCGCCTTCGGAGCATTCAATCAGCTCGGGCTTGTAGCCGTGGGCATCGCCCCAGCGCAGGTACATGCGCAGCACCATGTTGGCCCAATCCTGCGCTTCGGTACCACCGGAGCCGGATTGAATATCGATATAGCAGTCGGAGCCGTCGTGCTGGCCGGAGAACATGCGGCGGAACTCGAGGTCCACCAGCTTGGCTTCCAGTTGCTCGGATTCGGCGATAGCTTCGTTGAAGGTCTCTTCGTCTTCTCCTTCCACGGCCAGGCTCACCAGCATCTCGACGTCATCCACGCCCTGGGTCAGGGTGTCGATGGTGCCGACCACGTTTTCCAGCGCTACGCGCTCTTTGCCCAGCGCCTGTGCGCGCTCGGGTTCATTCCATACGTCCGGCTGTTCCAGCTCGGCGTTGACCTCTTCTAGACGCTCTTTCTTGGCGTCATAGTCAAAGGTACCCCCTAAGAAGCTCGGTCCGCTCAGACAGCTCCTTAAGTTTATTTAATACGGGATTAACTTCGAACATCGTGAAAACTCTCAGGGTCGATGTGATTTAAAAACGGGATATTCTAGCCAATTGTGGAAGGAATAAACAGGGTTGCCTTGGCTTGTGCGGCTCATGCCGTCAATTTCTGGTGTACTTTTCTCCACCTCGGCAGAAAATATCGCCTGCCGACCCATTTTCGGCTTCAGTTTTGGCCATTCGGGCCGCTAATGACTACGTAGTGTTGTGCACTTTTAGGGAAAAACCCGCTCCTCACCTCAATAAGAAGAACGCATGATGAAAAACCTGTCACTCAAGCAGAAGATACTGTTGTCAGTGGTGATCGCCCTTTCGCTGGTGATCTCGTTGCTCTCCTGGCAGAGCTATAGCAGCCAGAAGAGTCTGTTGCTGCAAGGCAGTCAGGAGCAGTTGCAGCGGTTAGGCACCCAGCAGGCCGAGCGTGTCAGCGACTGGCTCGCAGCCCGTCGCGACGTCATTCAGGCGCTCGGCAACAAGGCAGGTGCCGACCCCCTCAATGCCTTGCAACAGGCACAAGTTTCCGGCCGTTTCCAGCTTACCTATTTCGGTGAGAGCAGCGGCAAGATGAATGACTCCGATCCCTCCATCAACCGCGATGGCTACGACCCGCGCTCCCGTGGCTGGTATCAGGAAGCGATGGGCAAGGGCGGCCTGATTGTCACCAAGCCCTATCTCGATGTGGCCTACAACATCATGGTGGTCACTCTGGCCCAGCCGGTATCCGGCGGGGTAGTAGGTGGTGACCTCTCCATCGCCTCGCTGGTGGAAGACGTGACCAAGATGCAACTGCCTGCCGACGGTTTTGCCATCATGATGCACAAGGATGGCACCATCATCGCCTACAAGGATGCGGCCAAGGCGATGAAACCGGCGATCGAGATCGACAACGATCTGACCAACACGCTGATCGAGCAGAGCAAGTCGAGCAAGGAGCTGGTTCCGGCCTACTTCGACAGCGAAGGGCGTGACAAGCTGCTGTGGGCGGTCGATATCCCCGACACGGATTGGGAACTGGTGCTGGTGCTGGACAAGGCCGCACTGGAAGCGCCGCTCTCCTCCTTGCTGATGACCCAGCTGGGGATGGCGCTGCTGGTGCTGGTGGGCAGTATTCTCGCCATCTCCTGGTTGGTCAGCATGCTGCTTGGCCCGCTCAGCAAGGTCTCCCAGGCCCTGGCCCGCATAGCCGATGGTAACGGCGATCTGACCCAGCGCATCAAGATCGATGCCAACGACGAAGTGGGCCAGCTGGCCAACAGCTTCAACCGCTTCGTCGGCAGCCAGCACCAGCTGATCGCCAATATCCGCCAGCTGGCCAACGAGTTGAACGCCGATGCCGAGCGCAGTCTGGTGACCAACCAGGCCGCCGTGGACGAGCTGCAGCGTCAGCAGCAGGAGGTGACCATGGTCGCCACTGCGGTCACCGAGATGGCGAGCGCCACCATGGAGATCGCTGGCAATGCCGAGAATACCGCCGCCGCTGCCCAGCAATCTGCCCAGAGCAGTGAACAGGGCAAGATGCTGGTCAACAAGACCCGCCAGTCCATCAATGGTCTGGCTGAAGAAGTGGGACAGGCGACCGAAGTGATCGGCGAGCTGAGCCGCCACGCGCAGGCCATCACCAGCATCCTCTCCACCATTCAGGGGATTGCCGAGCAGACCAACCTGCTGGCACTGAACGCGGCCATCGAAGCGGCTCGTGCCGGTGAGCAGGGCCGTGGTTTTGCTGTGGTGGCTGACGAGGTGCGGGTGCTGTCGCGCCGTACCCAGGACTCCACCCAGCAGATCCAGTCCACCATCGAGACCCTGCAGCAGACCACCGCCCGTGCGGTGAGCCTGATGCAGACTAGTCAGAGTTTGGCAGATAACAGTGTGCAGGATGCCGATGCCGCCGCTGCCGCGCTGGAGGAGATCACCCAGGCAGTGTCGCTCATCTCCGACATGGCAGGCCAGATCGCTACGGCGGCTGAGGAGCAGACCCAGGTGACCGGAGAGATCACCCAGAACACCACCGCCATCAAGGATGTGAGTGACGAGATCACCGCCGCCGCCATGCGTGATCTGGATCAGGCCCAGAGCCTCAAGGGGCGAGCTACTGACCTGAACCAGCAGGTGTCGACCTTTATTCTGTAAAGTCCGGTTTTAGGCAGTCATCAACAAGCCCCGCACTCGGCCGAGTGCGGGGCTTGTTGTTACCCGGAATATGATGGAGCCTGTCTGTATGGTTGGTTTGGTTGGTACCTTCATGCCTGTGTGGTGCCATTGCCCAGCAAAGAGGCCACAGACGGAAGACTTAGCCAGTAAACAAGATGACGAGTCCAGTAAACAAAAAGCGCCCACCGATTGGTGGGCGCATTTGTATTTACGTCTGACTACAGGGAATTACAAGAAGGGCAGTGCCAGGAATAGCTTGATCACCATGGCGTTAATGATGTCGATAAAGAAGGCGCCCACCATGGGCACCACCAGAAACGCCAGATGGGAGGGACCAAAGCGCTGGGTGATGGCCTGCATATTGGCAATGGCTGTCGGGGTTGCTCCCAGACCGAAGCCGCAGTGGCCCGCTGCCAGTACGGCCGCATCATAGTTGCTGCCCATCACCCTGAACGTAACGAAGATGGCGTAGAGTGCCATCGCTACGGTCTGGGCGGCCAGCAGGATAAAGATGGGGAGCGCCAGGTTGGCCAGATCCCACAATCGCAGACTCATCAAGGCCATGGCGAGGAATAGTGACAGGCTGACGTTGCCGAGCAGGGAGACCTCGCGGTCGCTCACCTCGTGCCAGTTCAGCAGGGTCAGCACATTGCGCAGCAGTACGCCGACGAACAGCACGCAGACGAACACTGGTAGTTCGAAAGCGCCCCCTTTCAGGTAGGCGGAGAGTATCTCGCCTCCCTTGAGACTGATGGCAATCAGCGCCAGCGTCTCGATGACGCTGAAGGTGGTGAGGGGCCGCTCCATGTCCGGCATCTCGAAGCCTTGAGGTGCGCCATCCCGGTTGTGCTCCTCACCGGGCACCTGCACCTTTTTCACCAGATAGCGGGCCACCGGGCCGCCGATCAACCCCCCCAGTACCAGGCCGAAGGTGGCACAGGCGATGGCCAGTTCGGCGGCGGATTGCACACCGTACTTCTCGGTGAAGGTGGCGCCCCAGGCCGCCCCGGTACCGTGACCGCCGGAGAGGGTGATGGAACCGGCCAGCAGCCCCATGTGGGGATCCAGGCCAAGCAGAGTCGCCAGACCCACGCCCAGGCTGTTCTGTACCAGCAGCAGACCGGTAACTACCAGCAGAAAGGTGAGTACCGCTTTGCCGCCGCGCTTGAGGCTGGCGAGATCGGCAGAGAGACCAATGGAGGCAAAAAACGCCAGCATCAGCGGTGTCTGCAGGCTGGTATCGAATTGCAGCTCCATCTGCAGGGTGGAGCGTAGCAGCAGTAGCACCAGCGCGACCACCAGACCACCGGCAACCGGTTTAGGGATGTTGAAGGTTCGAAGCAGCCCGACACGAGTGACTAGCACTCGGCCAAGCAGTAATACCAGAGTGGCAGCGACCAGTGTTGCGTAGGAATCAAGTTGTATCATTCAGTACTCCCATGTTGATTGGCTGTGCCTTCTGTTGGTGAAGACTCACAGATTCAGCCGGGATAAAAACAGTGTGGCTTATAGGCCAACTTTAAGAAGGGGAGAGTGCTCCCCGCCCCATGAAAATAGGGCCAGTGCGGGCCTGAAATATTCAGGCATCCAGATGATATTTACGAAAAATCGGGCGAATAGTAGCAAAAAACGTCGTTTGGTGCCAACTTTGTCGTATTAATGTTCGCCTGGGTGCCTTATTGTGAAATTTAATACCATGGTGGTGGTGAGTGAAAAAGCCAAAAAGAGGGTAGGGAACGGCTGTCATTTAGGGTGTCAGTCTCTATAATTCGCCGGTTTCCGCTGCGCGCAGAGGAGCTGGCGGGTGTTGACATTGTGGTTCACCCCGATATGGCTCCTGTGCCGGCGGTGTTCACTTCATCAAGAGGAGAGGGTGTGAAGAAGAAGTCCATCTATATCGCCTACACAGGCGGCACCATTGGGATGCAGCGTTCCGAGCACGGCTACGTGCCGATGGCTGGCTTTATGGAAGACTGTCTGGCGCGGATGCCCGAGTTCCACCGCCCCGAGATGCCGGATTACCATATCCACGAATATGCGCCCCTCATTGACTCTTCCGACATGACCCCGGCGGACTGGCAGCGTATCGCTGAAGATATTCGCGACAACTACGACAAGTACGATGGCTTTGTGATCCTGCACGGCACCGACACCATGTCGTTCACCGCCTCGGCGCTCTCCTTCATGCTCGAAGATCTGCACAAACCGGTCATCATTACCGGCTCCCAGATCCCGCTCGCCGAGCTGCGATCCGACGGTCAGCAGAACCTGCTCAACGCCCTCTATATTGCGGCCAACTACCCGATCCACGAGGTGACGCTGTTCTTTAACAACCAGCTCTATCGCGGCAACCGCAGCAAGAAGGTGCACGCCGACGGCTTCCACGCCTTCGACTCCCCCAACTATCCGCCGCTGCTCAATGCCGGGATCGCCATCTCGCTGGAGGCGGGCGAACTGGGTGTGCCGTCCGAGCGGCCGCTGGTACTGCACGACATCACCCCTCAGCCCATTGGCGTGGTGACCCTCTATCCGGGGATCTCCAGCGAGGTGATCGCCAATATCCTGCAACAGCCGGTGAAGGCGCTGATCCTGCTGTCGTTCGGAGTGGGCAATGCGCCGCAGAATCCGGCCATGCTGGCACTGCTCTCCGAGGCCTCGGCCCGCGGCGTCATCATCGTCAACTTGAGCCAGTGCCTGCACGGCAAGGTCAATATGGGTGGCTACGCCACTGGCAATGCCCTGTCGCGGGCCGGGGTCATTTCGGGCTTTGACATGACCGCCGAGGCAGCACTCACCAAGCTCCATTTCCTGCTGAGCCAGAACTTGCCTTCCCACCGCATTCGCGAGTTGATGCAGCAGTCCCTGCGTGGGGAGCTGACTCCCTGAGAAACTGTCCACGATCTTACTGCGAAGCCGCGATCAAGGCTCATGTGCTGCTCGCGTGTTTGTGAACCAGAGGCTCACGTATATCTATACGCTCCGCTTCCTGCGCTGCTCTTCACCTTGCTGACGTCTTCTCGCTACAGGTCGTGAACAGCTTCTGACCTCCCCACCATGGGGAGAGTGGAAAAAGAGGGGAGCCATTATGGCTCCCCTCTCTGTTGTGGCCGCTGCGAGCGGCCTACCGGGTCAGGTTCAATGGTTAAGGTCGACCCGCACTATCTCTTCCTCATCGCGATACTGACGCTTGAGCTCGCTCTTGCTCTTCATCACGATCTCGCCATCACGACCGATATTCATGTGCTCCGGATTGTCGAGATGCATCGCCTGCCAGGCCATCACTGCTTGCAGGGAGGTGGCCTTCTGCTCGTCGGTGAGGGGCTTGCCATCGGGCCACTTGCCCAGCTCGACTGCGGTTTTGAGCCGCTCGTACACCTCTTGTGGCATCTGCCTGATTGCTTGCAAAAACTCACCCTGTTGAAACGACATCCGGCCTCTCCTTGAACTATTGAGCTATAAGCTGCGGGATCTGACGGGCAGATCCTGACGGGCTATGCAGGCAGATCCTGGCGGACTACGCCAGCCATCTGTTCCATCACCCGCACTACCTGACAACTGTACCCGAACTCGTTGTCATACCATACGTAGAGCACGCAGTGATCCCCCTCGGCGATGGTCGCCTGGGAGTCGACGATGCCCGCATAACGGGAACCCACCATGTCGGAGGAGACCAGCTCGGTGCTGGCACTGAAGTCGATCTGGCGATGGAGGGCCGAGCTTAGCGCCATCTGCTGCAGATAAGCGTTGAGGCTCTCCCGATCGGTGGCCTGCTCCAGCGACAGATTGATGATGGCCAGCGACACGTTGGGAGTCGGTACCCGGATGGCGTTGCCGGTCAGCTTGCCCTTGAGTTCGGGCAGCGCCTTGGTCACCGCCTTGGCGGCGCCGGTGCTGGTCATCACCATATTGAGGGCCGCGCTGCGACCGCGGCGCTCGCCTTTGTGGTAGTTGTCGATGAGGTTCTGATCGTTGGTGTAGGAGTGGACCGTCTCCACGTGGCCGTGGCGGATGCCGTACTTGTCCTGCATCACCTTGAGCACCGGGGTGATAGCGTTGGTGGTGCAGGAGGCGGAGGAGATGATCCTGTCACCCGGGCCTATCACCTCATGGTTGACCCCGAACACCACGTTTTTCATCTCCCCCTTGCCGGGAGCTGTCAGCAGCACCTTGCCGGCACCGCGCGCTTTCAGGTGCTCGGAGAGGCCTGCTTCGTCACGCCAGACGCCGGTGTTGTCGACGATCAGCGCATCGTGAATGCCGTAGGCGGTGTAGTCGATGTCGGCCGGGCTATTGGCGTAGATCACCTGAATGAAGGTGCCGTTGGCGATGATGGCGCTGCGCTCCACATCCACCTCGATGGAGCCGTTGAAGGGACCGTGCACCGAGTCGCGGCGCAGCAGGCTGGCACGTTTCTCCAGATCCCCGTCGCGACCGCCACGCACCACGATGGCGCGCAGGCGCAGCGGATTGGCGGCGCCGGTACGCTCGATCAGCAGGCGGGCCAGCAGGCGACCGATACGGCCAAAGCCGTAGAGCACCACGTCGGTCGGCTGCGGCATCTGGCTGCGGCCAAGGGCAGGTGCCAGTCGCGCTTGCAGATAGTCCTCGATCCCCGCTTCATCCTGATGATCCTGCCAGTAGCCGACTGCCAGCTTGCCAAGGTCAACCTCGGCGGCGGTGGGTTTGAGGGCAACGATGGCCTGGAGCAGGGGGAAGCTTTGCTGGATGGGGAGTGGAGCGCCCTGGTGGCGGCGGACGACCCGGTGGGCCTTGAGGATATCGATGGTGGAGGCGTTTTGCAGCGGGCGGCCGTAGAGGGTGATCTCGACCCCTTGTTGTCGGTAGAGGCGACCAATCAAGGGCTGCATGGCTTCGGCGAGCTCCTGGCTCTCCTGCCACGCTTGCAAGTAGTGCTCGTGGGTCATTGACCAGATCCTTTATTTCACGTTGTTGGTGTAAATAGAAAATTCGTCGAATGCAGATCAGTGTAGGGGTCTATATTTCGTTATATTATTCTGCAGTCGCGGCCTTATATGGCGCGCGCATTGTAATGGATATGTAACCGGTTTGCTAGCCGGAGGTGGCCTGTGAAGGCGCCAGTTGTTACCAACAAGATGTGAACCATGGCCAATTTCCCTCTGCGACAGACCTTCATCATGCTTTCAGTCGGCCTTGCCGTGGCTGGCTGCAATGACGATCGGATCCACAACATCTGTGGCAATCATCCCGAGCTCTGCCAGGATCTGGTGGACGATGGCTGGTGTCGCTACGAGCGTACCGATGTGATCCGCAGTCGCTTCTATCTCAAGGAGGAGGGGACGGATCGGCGCAAGTACGAGCTGATGCGCAACCTTGAGCGCTATCTCAAATGTGCCGAGCGCTCCACCAGCATTGAATACAAGAATGCCCGCGAGCAGAAGAGTCCACGGGTAGAGGGCATGCTGGCGGCCGAGGATCAGCTGGCCCAGCTCGATGCGGCGACTCGCAATTCGCAAGATCCCTACCTGCTGCTCTGGCACTGGACCAACAACACCAACGAGCTGGCCCGTCAGCAGTTCATGGCACTGGAAGGCAACAAGGTGCTCGACGAACCGGAACTGCAGCTGGCCCTTGGCGGAGCCTACGCCAAGAGCGACCCCGAGAAAGCTATTTCCATCATGCATCACGGCCTCTCCCTCTATCGGGAAGGTGACAAGATAAACAGCCGCCTGCTCACCTCCCTCAGCACCCTCTATATGGGCCAGAAACAGTATGGGCTGGCCTATCTGTGGGGCAAGGTGAGCGAGTCGTTTCAGGATAGCCCCGAGGTCTCAGCCAAGCGTTTTGGCATCTACCACACCCTGAGCAAGACAGAGCAGGATGGCTACGATGTTCGGGCTGCCGAGATTGTCGAGCAGCTCAAGCATGGCAACTACCGACCCTGATGCAGTGATGACGACGTTTTCTCCGGCCAGCTGCTGGCCCAATCCGTTCGATCTCTCTTTCGTTCATGGCGAGGTACGTACCGATGGCCGTACTCTGGAGCGCCTCACGGTGCGCGCCGTGGTGCCCCGTGGCGACGAGCTGCTGCTGGTGCACTCCCGGGTCAACGGCGATCTGATGTTCCCCGGGGGCGGCATTGAAGCGGGGGAGAGCCACCATGTGGCGCTCGCTCGCGAGCTGCTGGAGGAGTGTGGTGCCGAACTGCGGGAAGTGGGTGGCCTGCTTGGCGAGACCCGTGAATATCGCGCCGCCCGCGAGCCGGGGTTTGATGCCTACTGCATCCGCTCGCTCTACTACTTGTGCCGGATTGGCGATCAGCTGGTGGCCCCGCAGCCACAGCCCTACGAGATCCGCCTTGGCTTCGTGCCCGGCTGGTTTGCCCTCGACGAAGCGCTGCAAACCAACAAGACCCAGCTGGCGGGACCCTGTCCCCAGTGGACGGCGCGAGAGACCCGGGTGCTGGCCCAGCTGCAACGCTGGCATCAACAGGGGATCTTCGACCACGGCTACTGAAGTAGATCAAGCCGCGACGGTCAGTGATACCAGCAAAAAGAGCGCCAATAGGCGCTCTTTTTAATTGAGATGGAGGCGGTTATTTGGCCTCTCTGTCGTGCGAGATCATTTGACCTCTTCGCCCTTGGCTTGCAGATCAGCATGGTAGGAAGAGCGAACGAAAGGACCACAGGCGGCGTGGGTAAAGCCCAGCTCCATGGCGACATCTTTCAGCTCGTCAAACTCTGCTGGCGGCACGTAGCGCTTGACCGGCAGGTGGTGGCGGCTCGGCTGCAGATACTGACCCAGGGTCAGCATGTTGACGCCGTGGGCGCGCAGATCCTTGAGCACCTCGACGATCTCTTCGTTGGTCTCGCCAAGGCCCATCATCAGACCGGATTTGGTCGGCACGTGAGGGTGCATCTCCTTGATACGGCGCAGCAGCTCCAGCGACCACTTGTAGTCGGCACCCGGGCGAGCGACGCGATACATGCGCGGCGCAGTTTCCAGGTTGTGGTTGAAGACGTCCGGCGGCGTTTCGCGGAACACCTCAAGGGCCTGCTCCATCCGGCCACGGAAGTCCGGGGTCAGGATCTCGATGCGGGTCTGCGGGCTGTGCTCGCGGATCTCGCGGATGCAGTCGGCGAAGTGCTGGGCACCGCCGTCGCGCAGATCGTCGCGGTCCACCGAGGTGATCACCACATACTTGAGGTTCATCTCCTTGATGGTGAGCGCCAGCTTCTTCGGTTCTTCCGGATCGAGTGCCAGCGGGCGGCCGTGGGCCACGTCGCAGAAGGGGCAGCGCCGGGTGCAGATCGCGCCCATGATCATGAAGGTGGCCGTGCCGTGGTTGAAACACTCCGCCAGGTTGGGGCAGGAAGCCTCTTCACAGACCGAGTGCAGCTTGTTCTTGCGCAAGGTGCTCTTGATGTGTTCGATCTTCTGGCTGGAAGGGGGGAGTTTGATCCGCATCCAGTCCGGCTTGCGAAGGATTTCTTCGTTGGGATCCGGCATGAATTTCACCGGGATCAGGGCCATCTTGTCGCCATCGCGCAGCTTGACGCCCGGCTCCATACGAACGGGTTTGCTCATGATTCACTCTCGGTGTTTGTTATTGTCTGATAGCCAATCAGGCTGGCCAGTTCGGCCACCAGAATGGATTGCGCCTCGGCCACGCTCTGCGGGCCGCCCAGGGCGCTGGTCTGGGTCATGGCCATGCCCGCATAGCCGCACGGATTGATGTGCAGGAAGGGGGTCATGTCCATGTTGATGTTGAGGGCCAGCCCGTGGAACGAGCAACCCTTGCGGATGCGCAGTCCCAGCGAGGCCAGTTTGGCCTCCATGCCAAGGTCATTTTTCACATAGACCCCGGGGGCATCTGCCTTGGCATAGGCCTGGATATTGCTTTTGGCCAAGGTGTTGATGATGGCTGTTTCCAGCGCGGTCACCAGCTCGCGCACCGAGAATTTGCAGCGGCGGACATCCACCAGGACGTAGAGTACCAGCTGGCCCGGGCCGTGATAGGTCACCTGACCGCCGCGATCGCTCTGCACCACCGGGATATTGCCCGGATTGAGCAGGTGTTCGGCCTTGCCGGCCTGGCCCTGGGTGTAGACGGGGTCATGTTCGACCACCCAGAACTCGTCCGGGGTGTCGCTGGTGCGGTTGTCGGTGAAGGCTTTCATGGCGTCCCATACCGGCTGGTAGGGGCGGCGACCCAGCTGCCTGACTATCAGGCTGTGCTGAGCGGGGATCTGGGATGACATGGTGTCCTCGTGGCGTGCTGCGGCCAAAAACAGTCGCCCCGCAGAACGGGGCGAGAGAGAAATTACAGTACGTATTTCACCAGCTCGATCTTGCCAAGCGCAGTGTACATCGCTTCGATGTGCTCTTTGCTCTGGGCTGTCACGGTCACGCGAACCGAGTGGTAGTTCCCCTTGGAGCTTGGCTGGACGGTCGGGCTGTAGGTACCCGGAGCGTGCTGCTGCAGCACTTCAACCACCATATCCGGCAACGCAGGATCCGCGATGCCGAGTACCTTGAACGGGAATTTGCAGGGAAACTCCAGCAGTTCATCAAACTTGGTATTCATTTACTCACCTTTTTCGTCATCAGCATGATGACTTCATCTTGGATGGCTAGTGGCCGATGGCCCGTGGAGGCCGCCATTTCAAGTCTGTATGGGTGCGGCTAAACCCTATATGGGCGCCGCACACTCCGGGATCAAGGCCGAGAGCGGTCAGACAAGGATGGAAGTGCTGCTTTTTACCACAAATCAGGGTAAGGCGGAACCTGCAGTTTACAGGGTTATTCACTGCCATTGTCCGGCGCAGACAGCAGCGGCGCCTGTTGGCGCCGCTGTTTGGTGAGGATTGTGCGTCGGATTACTTGAACCAGCTGGTGACCAGCAGTACCAGGTAGTCCCACAGACGGCTCATCAAGCCACCTTCCTGCACCTCTTCCAGAGCGACCAGCGGTACCTGCTTGATCTCTTTGTCACCCTGCTTCAGGAACACGGTACCAACGCGTTGACCCTTGGCCAACGGGGCTTTCAGCTCGCTGTCGAGCTGGAAGTCTGCCTTGAGGTTGTTGCCCTGACCGCGGGTGACCAGCACGGAGACATCCTTGTCGACGCCCAGTTTCACTTCAGATTTGTCGCCCATCCAGATCTTCTGGGTGACCAGCTCGGTGCCTGCCTTGTACGGAGTCAGGCTCTGGAAGAAGCGGAAGCCGTAGGTGAGCAGTTTCTTGCTCTCGGCGGCGCGGGAGGCTTCGCTGCTGGCGCCCAGTACCACGGCGATCAGGCGCATGCCTTCGTTGTTGGTGGCAGAGGAGACCAGGTTATAGCCGACCTGGCTGACGTGGCCGGTCTTGATGCCATCCACTTGCAGGGATTGATCCCACAGCAGGCGGTTGCGGTTGTGCTGGGTGATACCGTTGAAGACGAAGGATTTCTGGGAGTAGATCTTGTACTCCTCCGGCTGATCATGGATCAGTGCCTGACCCAGGCGGGCCATATCACGGGCTGTACTGTAGTGACCCTCTTCATCCAGACCGTGGGGGTTCTTGAACTGGGTGTCCTTCATGCCGAGCTTGGCGGCCCAGGCATTCATCAGGCTGGCGAAGGAGTCGGTACTGCCGGCCAGATGTTCGGCCATGGCGACGCAGGCATCGTTGCCGGACTGGATGATGATGCCCTTGTTCAGGTCATCGACAGAGACCTGCTTGCCCACCTCGATAAACATCTTGGAGGAGTCTGAGTAGTTCTTGGACCAGGCGTTCTGGCTGATGGTCACCATGTCGGTGCCCTTGATGTTCCCCTTGTGCAGCTCGTCGCCAACGATGTAGGAGGTCATCATCTTGGTCAGGCTGGCAGGGGGCAGACGCTCGTCGGCGTTCTGCTCGGCCAGCACCTGACCGGAGTAGTAGTCGATCAGGATATGGGCCTTGGCGGAGATCTCCGGCGCGGCGGGAACCACCACTGGGTTGGCGTTCGGCGTGGGTGTCGGCACCGGCGTATTGGCCTGAGCGGTTACGCTGATCAGTGAGGCCAGAAGAACTGAACGGGCAAATTTGGACATCTTGAAATTCCTGCGAGCCAGATGGGGATAAAATGCGGGCCTAACTATACCAGATGCGCCCGCAGGTTATAGTCCGACATGGCGATCATGACTGGTTTTTTATCCATCAATCCCTGCCATCACGCCATAAAGCGACGTGATGGCGGGGCCAGGAGATTGGTCACCGCCGCTGTCAGAGGAGGGATCAGGGCACGATAAAGGCCTGTTCCAGTCCCCCTTGCCGTACTTTTTCCAGCAGTGCGGCTTGTTTATCCGCCTCCACCGGGCCGATCAAGACCCGGAAGATGGCGCCATGGGCTTCAATCCGGTAGGGCACACCATGGCGCTGGGTCATCACCTTGCCCATCACCTCGGCCCGATCCCGGGAGCCGCTGGCCAGTACCTGGATCATCTTGCCATCACCGCTGCTGGCGGGCGCTGCAGCCTTGGCCGGAGCCTGCTTGACAGGTGCCGCTTTGGCAGGCTTGGCCGCTGGCGCCTTGACGGGAGCAGGGGCAGCAGCGGGAGTGGCCATCGCCAGTGCGGTTGGTTCACCCAGGAAGCCATCTTGCGACAGCGTGTTGGAGGCCGCAGCCGGAGTGGTCGGAGTCATTTCGATGGGCTTCATCGGCTCCATGATCACCATCTGATCCGGGGTGTCGCTAATCAGCTCCAGCCGTACTCGGGCCTCACCGCTGTCGACCATCTCCAGCTGCTTGGCCGCTGCGTAGGAGAGGTCGATCAGGCGCGGGCTGTTGAATGGACCGCGATCGTTGACCCGCACTATGGTCTCCAGCCCGTTGTCCAGATTGGTGACCCTCACATAGCTCGGGATGGGCAGGTTGCGGTGGGCGGCACTGAACAGCTTGCTGTCCAGCACATCGCCGTTGGCGGTCTGCTGGCCGTCCAGATCCGGCGACAGCCAGCTGGCGGTGCCCTCTTCGCTGTAGTGTTTGATGTCGCGCCACACCTCGTGCTTCTGCTTGCCGATCCAGTAGTCCCGGTTGCCGCTGGCACTCAGGGGCTCGGGGCGCGGAATGGCGCCGGTGGCTTGCGGGATCTCGATAACGGGTGGCTTGCTGACCGGTGCTTGCGGCTCTACGGGGGCGCTCTGTTTCGGCTGGCTGCTACAGGCGGCCAGCAACAAGCTCAGGCTGAGCGGGAGGAGTTTGTGACGAAGATGCATACGCTTCCTGAATGGCTTGGCTAAGTTGATACACCGCCATCGCGTAGAGTGGGCTGCGATTGTAACGGGTGATCACATAAAAGTTATGCCGTGCGACCCAGTATTCCGGTCCATCGGCTTGGGCAAACGCCAGCAACTTGACCGGCGTCTGTGGGGCCAGCGGCGTGGCGAGCTCAATCCCTGCCGCCGCCAGTTCTGACCACTGTTGTGTTAACTCGGGCTCAGGCCTGAGTAGAGGTTCGACTGCCATCAACCCGATCTGGGCCGGTTCCACCACGGATTCGCCCCAGCGCCACTGGTGGCTGGCAAAATAGTTGGCCACGCTGCCGATGGCATCGACCGGGTTGGCAAACAGATCCCGCTTGCCATCCCCGTCAAAGTCGACGGCGTAGTGGCGGTAGCTGGAGGGCATGAACTGCCCCATCCCCATGGCGCCGGCATAGGAGCCCTTGAGGGCATCGAGTTGCCACCCTTCCTCTTTGGCCAGCACCACCAGCTGGGCAAACTCCTTGGCAAAGAAGTCGCTGCGCTCCGGGTAGTGGAACCCCAGGGTGTAGAGGCTATCGAGCACCGGATGACGGCCCATCTGGCGACCGTAGAAGGTCTCGACCCCTATGATGGCCACGATGAGCGAGGCCGGCACCCGATAGAGCTGTTCCGCGCGGGCCAGCGTCTCGGCATGTTGCTGCCAGAACTGCTGGCCGTCACGGATGCGATCCGGGGTAACAAACAGCGGCCGGTAGCGATGCCAGGGTTTGGCCTCCCACGGCTTGCTGATGGTGTCGAGCACCTCCTGCCGTAACTGAGCGCGGGCGACGGCAGCCTGCAGCTCCGCCAGCGGCACTTGCTGCTGTTCGGCGAGCAGGGCCAAGCGATCCGGCGCCACGGCAGCGGTTGCCATCGAGGCGGCGAGAGAGAGCAACAATCCAACCCGTTTCATCAGGCAAGCAGCCCTCTATGAGTCTGAATTGACATCAGGATACCGAATCCGGCCATCAAGGTCACCATGGAGGTGCTGCCATCGATCTTCAGCAGCAGGGGAACACCCACCGCCGGCAAATAGATCCATCTCATCATGCCAGCAGCCTTCTATGAGTCTGGATGGACATCAGTATGCCAAAGCCGGCCATCAGGGTCACCATGGAGGTGCCGCCATAGCTCACCAGCGGCAGGGGAACCCCCACCACCGGCAGGATGCCACTCACCATGCCCATGTTGACGAACACATAGACGAAGAAGGTGAGAGTGATGGCGCCGCCCAGCAGTCGCTCGAAGCTGTTCTGGGCCTGCATCGAGATAAACAGACAGCGGCTGATGACATAGAGATAGAGCACCAGCAGCAGGGCAACCCCCACCAGACCGAACTCCTCGCTAAATACCGCGAAGATGAAGTCGGTGTGGCGCTCGGGCAAGAACTCCAGCTGGGACTGGGTCCCTTGCAGCCACCCCTTGCCGAAGACGCCACCGGAGCCGATGGCAATCTTGGACTGGATGATGTGGTAGCCGCGGCCGAGCGGGTCTTTCTCCGGGTCGAGCAGCATCAGCACCCGCTGGCGCTGGTAGTCGTGCATCAGGAAGAACCAGAGCACCGGCATAAAGGCCAGCATCAGTAGAACCGCCAAGCCGATCAGCCACCAGCTGAGCCCCGCCAGAAAGATCACGAAGAAGCCGGAGGCGGCCACCAGAATGGAGGTGCCAAGGTCGGGCTGGGCGGCGATCAGCAGGGTGGGCAGCAGCACCATGATGAGGGCGATCACCACATGGCTGAACTTGGGGGGAAGCGAGTGGCGGCTGAGCCAGGCCGCCACCATGATGGGCATGGAGAGCTTCATCACTTCGGAGGGCTGGAACTTCATAAAGCCGAGATCGAGCCAGCGCTGGGCCCCCTTGCCGATATGGCCGAATACGTCTACCGCAATCAGCATCAGCACCACCACGGCGAACAGCGGCACCGACCAGCGGGCGTAGAGGGAGGGAGGGAGCTGGGCCATGCCTATCATCAGGGCAAAGGCGAGGCCGCCGCGCACCAGTTGGCGCACGATGGAGTCCATATCCTGGCCTGACGCTGAGTAGAGCACCACCATGGAGAGGGCGACAACGGCCAGCAGACCCAACAGCAGGGGCAGGTCGATATGCAGCTTGTACCAGATACTCTGCTGGCGGGCTGAATTACTCATGGGGGGCGACCTCACTCGGTTGGGACGGCTTTTCCGGTGCCGGTGGCAGTTGCGGATCTGGAGGCAGCAGATAGGCATCCAGCATCTGGCGTGCAATGGGCGATGCAGCCCGGCCACCACCACCACCAATGGAGTTTTCCAGCACCAGTGCGACGACCGCTTTGGGCGCCTCAAAGGGGGCATAGGCAACGAATAGGGCGTTATCGCGATGCTCCGCTTTGACGGTCTTGATGTTGTAGACCTGATTTTCCTTCAAACCGACTACCTGCGCAGTGCCTGATTTACCACCTGACGAGTAGGGGGCCTTTGCAAATGCATGACGGCCACTGCCTTCACTGCCATGGTTGACGCGCCACATGCCGTCCTGGGCTACTTTCCAGTAGCTGTCGCTCTTGAGCTTGAGGGCGATGTTGGGGTTGACCGGGGCATCGACCACCCCCGCCTGCGAAGCGGTGCTCTTGAGCAAGTGCGGCGTCACGTCGTGGCCGTTTTGGGTCAGGATGCTGATCGCCTTGGCCAGCTGGAGTGGTGTCGCGCTCCAGTAGCCCTGACCGATACCGACCGAGATGGTGTCACCCTGATACCAGGGCTGGCGCCAGCGGGCCATCTTCCAGTCGCGAGACGGCATGACGCCCTTGGTCTCTTCATAGAGATCGACGCCAGTGTACTGACCGAAACCGAACTTGGTCATATAGCTGTGGATCTTGTCGATACCGACCCGATAGGCGAGATCGTAGAAGTAGGTATCGGCCGAGACCTCGATGGCGCGATAGACATCGAGCCAGCCGTGGCCCCAGCGGCGCCAGTCACGGAACTTCTTGGTGGTGCCGGGAATGGAGAAGCTCGGGCCGCCGAAATAGCGGTAGCCCGGGGTAATGGCCCCCTCGTTGAGGCCCATGATGGACATCATGGGTTTGACGGTGGAGGCGGGGGCATAGATCCCCTGAGTGGTACGGTTCACCAGCGGCCGTGCCGGATCGTTGAGCAGTGCCGAGTAGTTGGCGCTGGATATGCCTGTCACGAACAGGTTGGGGTCATAGCTCGGGCTCGACTCCAGCGCCAGGATGGCACCGGTTTTCGGGTTCATCATCACGATGGCACCACGCTGGCCGGCCAGCAGTTGCTGGGCCTTGAGCTGCATCCGGACGTCGATATTGAGGTAGATATCCTTGCCCGGAACCGGAGGCTGGAACTTGAGGGTGCGGACAATCCGGCCGCGGTTGTTGACCTCGACCTCCTGATAACCCGCCACCCCGTGCAGCTCATCCTCGTAATACTTCTCCACCCCCTGCTTGCCGATATCCTTGGTGGCGGCATAGTTGGCGAGTTTGTCCTCTTTTTCGAGACGTTCCACGTCGCGGGTATTGATCTTGGCCACATAACCCAGCGCATGGGTCAGGGTGTCGCCAAACGGGTAGTAGCGCTTGAGGTAGGCCTCGATGCTTGCACCCGGATAGTTGTGCTGGTTGACCGAGAAGAGCGCCACCTGATATTCGGTCAGCTTCTCGTAGAGAGGGACCGGCTTGAAGCGACGCTGGCGTTTTACTTCGGTCAGAAACTTCTCTTTGGTGCCTTCCGGCAGCCCCAGCAGGGCGATCAGCTGGTCGGCAGTTTTTTCAAGATCCCTGGTCTCTTCCGGGACGATTTCCAGACTGTAGACAGGGCGATTCTCCGCCAGCAGCACGCCGTTGGTGTCGTAGATGAGCCCCCGTGGTGGCGCCACCGGCACCACCCGGATACGGTTGGAGTTGGAACGGGTCTGGTAGGTGTCGTAGGACTCCACCTGCAGGTAGTAGAGATTGCCCAGCAGCACCAGCATCAGCACCACGATGCCGATGTAGGCTACCAGGGTGCGCCGGAAGAACAGATTGCCCTCGGCACTGTGATCGCGCATCTCGATGCGTTGTTTCAACATGCCTTTACCTCGGATTTGTGGGGGGCAATAACGGCAGGAACGGCATGGTTCACTCTCTGTGATAAGGGTGATTGGTCGTTATGCTCCAGGCACGGTAGAGGCTCTCGGCCACCAGTACCCGTACCAGCGGATGGGGCAGGGTGAGCGGCGACAGCGACCAGCTCTGCTCGGCGGCAGCCTTGCACTCGGGGGACAAGCCTTCCGGCCCACCCACCAGCAGGGCCACATCGCGGCCATCGAGCTTCCACGCTTCCAGTTGCACGGCGAGTTGCTCCGTGGTCCAGGGTTTGCCCGGAATATCGAGAGTGACGATGCGCGAGCGCCCCGCTGCCGTCAGCATGGCCTCCCCCTCTTTTTGCAGAATGCGGGGAATATCGGCATTTTTGCCCCGTTTGCCGGCGCCAATCTCCACCAGCTCGAACGGCATATCTTTTGGGAAGCGACGGCGATACTCTTCGAAGCCATGCTCCACCCAGGCGGGCATCTTGGTGCCCACCGCAATCAACTGAATCTTCATCTTGCTACGTTGCTGCTCTCGTTATTGCGTGTTCATCTGAGCGGCACCGCTCCACAGTTTTTCCAGTTGGTAGAAGTCACGATATTCATCCTGCATCACATGCACGATCACCGAGCCCATATCTACCAGCACCCACTCGCCGCCAGATTCACCTTCCACGCTCAGTAGATCAAGCCCGGCATGGCGGGCCTCACTGGCCAGATGGTTGGCGATGGCGCTGACGTGACGACTGGAGTTGCCGGAGCAGACGATCATGGTGTCAGTGATGCTGGATTTGCCGCGTACATCGAGGGTGATGATGTCGCGGCCTTTCATGTCATCGATCTTGTCGATGATAAAGGCGTGCAGTTCTTGGCCTTGCAATGAGTCTCTCCTGTATTCCGGCGCCTGACAGCGTGAGGGCGGCGGATTATATCATGGTCACTCCCGTTTCCTATCGGAACGGAGCCGCCGGGAAGTCTTACCGGCAAATGGCGCGGTAGAGCCCCTGTTGATCAATATAGTGCGCAACCGGCTCGGGCAAGAGGTAGCGGGGATCTTCTCCCGCCGCCAGCAGTTGGCGCAGCCAGGTGGCAGACAATTCAATGGGCTGGTTGCTGGCCAGCCAGATATAGCCAGCCCGTTGCCGACGCAGGGCTTCGACCTCTTTGACCTGATGACTGGCTAGCAGCTGCGCCAGTTCGGCCGGGTAATCGGGTTGCCAGCCGGGGCGGGTGCTCACCACCAGATGGGCATAGTCGAGCAGCTCCTGCCAGCGGTGCCAGCCTGGCAGGCTCAGCAGGGAATCCATCCCCATCAGAAAACATAGCGGCGTATCGGGCAGCTCCTGACGCAGCTCGATCAGGGTATCGATGGTGTAAGAGGGCTTGTCCCGTCGCAGCTCCCGCTCATCCACCACAAAGTGGTGGTTCTCCGCCGCCGCCAGTTTGACCATGGCGAGACGCTGCTCGCTCGAGCAGAACGGGTTGGCGCGGTGGGGCGGGATATGGTTCGGGATCAGCCGCACTTCGGCCAGACCAATGGCATCGCGCGCCTCGATGGCGGGGCGCAGATGGCCGATATGAACGGGGTCGAAGGTACCGCCAAGCAAGCCGACAGGTGCCTGCAGCGAGCTGCCAGAACGCTTCAGCATGGGCTGCTCTCCATGACCAGCGGCAGTGGGGTGCCATCACGAAAGCCAAGGGCGATGGTCTGCAGCATCAGCCAGGCTTGCTCGGTATCAAAGCGGCGCTGGGCGTCATCCAGCTGGGCCATCAGCAGCCACAGTTGCTGCAGCTTGGCGAAGGGGAGGCGAGTCAGCGCCTGTTGAATGAGTTGCTGGCGGCTTTGCCAGATGCGCAAGCGGCTGAAGTGCTCCCCCAGCGGCTGGCCGTTGCGCATCGCCAGCGACAGCTCTGTCAGCTGCTCCAGCTCGCGGCAGAGGGTCCATGCCAGCATCCCCGGCTCGGTGCCTTCTGCCCGCAGGGCGGCCAGGATCCGCTGGGCCCGGTTCACCTTCCCCTCCAGCAGGGTATCGACCAGCTGGAACGGGGTGAAGTGGGCGTGACGGATGATTGTTTCCTGCAGATAGGTAACGCTGATGGGCTGTGGCGGCGAGAGCAGAGTCAGCTTCTCGATCTCCTGACTCGCCGCCAGCAGGTTGCCCTCGTAGGAGTGGCACATGAAGTTGATGGCATCCGGCAGCGCCTTGAGGCCAAAACGCGCAAAACGGGCGCTCATCCAGCGCGGGAAGAATTTGGGTTCCGGATGGTTGACCGGCACATAGGTGCCAATCTGGTAGAGCTTATCGAACCAGGCTGCCTTCATCTGGGTCTGGTTGAGGCGACCGCCGCTCAGCACCAGCAGCAGGTCTGGATGGAGCTGTTTGCCGATTTCGCTGATACGGGCGGCCAGATCCTTGTCGACCTTGGCGGGCAGCTCCAGCTCGATGATCTGGCGGGCTGAGAAGAGGCTCATGGCCTGACAGGCGTCATAGACCTGATTCCAGTCCAGACCGGCTTCGACCACAAAGGTGTGGCGCTCATCGAATCCCTGTTTACGGGCGATCTGACGGATGGCGTCGATGGCTTCCAGCCGTAACAGAGGCTCGTCGCCAAAAACGAGATAGCAGGGCCGAAGCCCTGCTTTGAGGTGGTCACCAAATTGTTCCGGGTAGACTCTCATCAAAATACTCGCATCAGAAGCTGACCTGGCTCAACTGCCGGATCACCTGATTGGCCGCCTGCTCCTGCATCTCGCGATTGAGCTGCTCCTGTTCACGAGAGGAGGCGAGAGCTGCATCCGGCTTGTTGAGGAAGCTGCGGTTGAAGTTGATGGGGAAGACCTGGGTCGGCTTGCCCGGGGCCGAGATGGTGAACTGGGTCGTGAAGCCCAGCACATATTCGGTGTCCGTCCCCAGCGCGTTGACCGAGGCGACCTGGCTGGAGCTGCGAATGATGCCCAGAGTGAGCACGGGAATGCCCTCCTTGTCAGCCAGGGTTACGCCAGAGGCCTTCAGGCGGGTGGTCACCAGCCGGTAGAAGTCGCTCTTGTTGTCGCCCACGACCTTCATGGTCATCAGCTCGGCCGGGATGCCGGTGCCGCGCATGTGAAAGCCGCAGCCTTGCATCAGCAGACCCGCCAGCACGATGGCCATCCAGCGGGTGAAGATGGTGCCCATAGAAAATCCTCTTTGCATTAAGGGAAAGCGGCGGGCGCAGGGCCCGCCGTTATCATCCGTTTGCTGTCACAGATTGACAATGATCAGCTGGCAGCCAATTAGTTAGCGACAATGTTGAGCAGCTTGCCAGGTACATAGATCACCTTGCGCACGGTCAGCCCGTCGGTGAACTTCTGTACGGAGGCATCGGCCATTGCCAGCTTCTCGACGTCGGCCTGGCTGATCTCGGCCGGCACGGTCAGCTTGCCGCGCATCTTGCCGTTGATCTGTACCACCACCAGCTTCTCGGTCTCGACCATGGCCGCTTCATCGGCCACCGGCCAGGCTGCGTGATCGATGTCGTCGCCCTTGCCCAGCATCTTCCACAGCTCGAAGCCGATGTGCGGAGTGATGGGGTAGAGCATGACTACCACAGCTTCCAGCGCTTCCTGCAGCAGGGCGCGGTCCTGCTCGTCGTTGCCCAGCTTGGAGAGATTGTTCATCAGCTCCATGATGGCGGCGATGGCGGTGTTGAAGGTCTGACGGCGACCCACGTCATCGCTCACCTTGGCGATGGTCTTGTGCAGTTCACGGCGTACCGCTTTCTGCTCGTTGGTGAGAGCAGCGACATCGAGTGCGGCAACGACACCACCGGAAACGTGTTCGAAGGTGACGCGCCACAGGCGACGCAGGAAGCGCTGGGCACCCTCTACGCCGGAGTCGGACCACTCCAGCGTCATTTCTGCCGGAGAGGCGAACATCATGAACAGACGGACGGTATCGGCGCCGTAACGCTCGACCATCAGCTGCGGGTCGATGCCGTTGTTCTTGGACTTGGACATCTTGGTCATGCCGGAGTGCATTACCTCACGGCCTTCGTTGTCGATGGCCTTGGTGATGCGACCCTTCTCGTCACGCTCTACCTTGACGTCGGTCGGGCTGACCCAGACGTTGCCGCCCTTCTCGTCCTTGTAGTAGAAGGCGTCGGCCAGCACCATGCCCTGGCAGAGCAGGCGCTTGAACGGCTCGTCGCTGTTGACCAGACCCGCGTCACGCAGCAGCTTGTGGAAGAAGCGGGCGTAGAGCAGGTGCATACAGGCGTGCTCGATACCGCCGATGTACTGATCCACCGGCAGCCAGTGGTTGGCAGCAGCCGGATCCAGCATGCCCTTGTCGTAGTCCGGGGAGCAGTAGCGCGCGTAGTACCAGGAGGACTCCATAAAGGTGTCGAAGGTATCGGTCTCGCGGAACGCTTCCTGACCGTTGTAAGTGGTCTTGGCCCATTCGGCGTCAGCCTTGATCGGGCTCTGGATACCATCCATCACCACATCTTCCGGCAACAGTACCGGCAGTTGATCTTCCGGCGTCGGCACTACGGTACCGTCAGCCAGGGTCAGCATCGGGATGGGGGCACCCCAGTAACGCTGACGGGAGACACCCCAGTCACGCAGACGGTAGTTGACGGTGCGCTTGCCCTTGCCGAGCCCTTCCAGCTTGCTGGCGATGGCATCGAAGGCGCCCTGGAAGTCGAGACCGTCAAACTCGCCGGAGTTGAACAGCACGCCTTTCTCGGTATAAGCGGCGTCGCTCACGTCGACGTCGCCATCAACCGGCTTGATCACCGCCTTGATGTCGAGGCCATATTTGGTGGCGAATTCGAAGTCACGCTGATCGTGGGCCGGAACCGCCATCACGGCGCCGGTGCCGTAGTTCATCAGCACGAAGTTGGCGACCCAGACCGGTACCTTGCGGCCATCCAGCGGGTGAATGGCGTAGAGGCCGGTGGCCATGCCCTTCTTCTCCATGGTGGCCAGTTCCGCTTCGGCGACCTTGGTGTTCTTGCACTCTTCGATGAAGGCGGCCAGCTCCGGATTGTTCTGGGCTGCTTGCAGCGCCAGCGGGTGACCGGCAGCGATACCGACATAAGTCACGCCCATGAAGGTGTCCGGACGGGTGGTGTAGACCTCCAGCTGCTCAGCCTGGCCCTCGATATTGAAGCTGATGTTGACCCCTTCGGAACGGCCAATCCAGTTGCGCTGCATGGTCTTGACCATCTCTGGCCAGCCTTCCAGATTGTCGATGTCGTTGAGCAGCTCTTCGGCGTAGTCGGTGATCTTGATGAACCACTGGGGGATCTCTTTCTGCTCCACCGGGGTGTCACAGCGCCAGCAGCAGTTGTCGACTACCTGCTCGTTGGCCAGCACTGTCATGTCGTTCGGGCACCAGTTGACGGAGGAGGTCTTCTTGTAGACCAGACCCTTCTCGTAGAGCTTGGTGAAGAACCACTGCTCCCAGCGGTAGTAATCCGGTTTGCAGGTGGCGACTTCACGATCCCAGTCATAACCCAGACCCAGCATCTTCAGCTGGTTCTTCATGTATTCGATGTTTTCGTAGGTCCAGGGCGCCGGTGCGGTATTGTTTTTGACTGCGGCGTTCTCCGCCGGCAGACCGAATGCATCCCAACCTATGGGTTGCAGCACGTTCTTGCCATTGAGGCGTTGATAACGGGAGATCACATCACCTATGGTGTAGTTACGAACGTGCCCCATGTGTAGTCGACCAGACGGATAGGGGAACATGGACAGGCAGTAGAACTTCTCCTTGTCTACCTTCTCCACGGCCTTGAAGGTTTTCTTGGCATCCCAGTGCTTTTGCACTGCTGGTTCGATTGATTGGGGAACGTATTGCTCTTGCATTGGTGACATCCGGATCTGTGAAATGAATAGATAAATCAGCTGGGAAATCGCAATAGAATACCCATATCCTGCGGCGGCAACAACCGCCAGCGTCCCTTGGGCCTTAAGCCGGGCCAGATCAGGGTTTAGTAGAGGAGTTAGAGCCATGGACAAACGTCAAAAAGGGTACGAAGCCTTCATTGCCGAGCTGCAAAAACAGTGGCAAGAGACTGAAGAGTTCCAGGGGGAGCGCCTCAACCGGATGATTGCCAAGGTGCAGGCCTATCTGGAGGCTGCCAGCGACCTGACCCAGGACGAACTGGCGCTCATCGCCGAGTACGTGAAGCGGGATCTGGGCAACTATGACGAGGGGCGCCATGACGATAGTGCGCAGGTGGAAGAGTCTGCCTTTATGCTGGCCCTGAAAGACACCGCCTGGTCCTGGCTGGCGGATGTGACCGACCGCGCCCAGGTGGAGTGGCGGGAGCTGGCCGACGAGCTCGAGCACAAGGGGGTTTACGAAGCGGGTGATTGGGTAGGGCTCGGGGTCATGGTGTGCGACCAGTGCGGCTGGCGCCATACCGTGCTACACCCACAACAGCTCGATACCTGCCCCGAATGCGGCTGCGCCGAGTATCACCGCGAGCCGCTCTCGCCCTGAGTCATGCCATCAATGCGGACGAGATAACGAGCAAAAAGGCGCCATCAGGCGCCTTTTTCTTACTTGCAGGTTTCGTCGGGGCATTTACTTGCCCGCGACGGAGAGACCGCCAAAACGGATAAGCGGGGCGTAGAAGCCCTTGCCATCGTTGTGGTGCAGGGTGTCACCGACCGCTTCCAGCTCACCCAGCAGGCGATAGAAGTTGCCCGCTACCGTGATGCCGCGCACCGGCTGCAGTCGCAACCCGTCGCGACAGAGGAAGCCCGACGCGCCAAAGGAGAAGTCGCCGCTCACCGCATCGGCACCGGAGTGCAGGCCATCCAGCTTGACCAGCTCCAGATAGTCGCCGCTCTGCACCTCCGCTTCGCAGTGGGGGCCTGCGCCAAACACCAGGTGGCGAGCTGTCACATCGAGGGCGCTGCGAGCGCCGCGGGCGGCCGAGCCGTTGCTGGCGACGCCAAAGTGGCGGGCGGTGGCGCTGTTGTGGAGCAGGGTTTTCAGCTCCCCTTCGCCAATCAGCAGCAGATCCGAGCTGGCCGCCCCCTCGCCATCAAACGCCTTGATGTTCATGCCGCCAGGCATATAGACCCGGCTCTCCAGAGTAAGCCAGCGTGACGCCACGCTCTGGCCGACCTTGCTGCGCCAGGGGTTGATCCCCTGCTGGGCCCACTTGCCCGACAGCACGCCCTGAAAGCAGCCAAACAGGCTGGCGAAGCAGTTGGTGCTAAAGATGACGCTGTAGCGACCGCTCGGCACCGCTTCACCGGGCAGCAGACCATCGGCGATGGCGTAGATCTGCTCGATTAGGGCCTGACTATCCAGCTCGTCGAAGCGACGGCCATACTGCCCCTGCGAGTGCATCGACTGGCGGCCATCCCGTTCCACTAGCGCCGAGGTGTAGCAGCCGACGCTGAACTCGCCGTGCTGACAGAGGGTGCCCTGACTGTTGGCGAGCCAGAGCTGGCTCTCCCCTTCGAAGAAGCTGTTGTAGGGGGCGCCGCTCACATCGGGCATGGCCAGCATGTCTGATTCGAGGCGCAGGGCCAGGGCGATCTTCTCCTCAACCGGCGTGGTATCGGGCAGGTTGATCTCGGCGCAATCTGTGGTGATCCGGCTATTGGCCACCGAGATACGCTGGTCCGCATCCACCTTGGCAAAGCGGCTGGCATCGAGCGCATCCTGCAGCATGGCATCCAGCGCCAGCTCATCGAGGGATTCCGAGTAGGCTATGCCGACCCGACCCTCTTTGATCAGGCGAATGCCGAGCTGCTGGCTGCTGGTGACCTTGTATTCACCCAGCTCGCCCTTGTCTGCCTTGAGGGAGAAGGCCTTCTCCTGATTGGCGATGATGTCTGCCTCGGCGCCGAGGTCGGCCACCTTGCCTAGCAGGCGGGTGAGCAGTTGGTTCATGTCGAGCTGGCTCATCAGGCGTTCCCTCCCACCAGAATATTGTCCACTTTCAGCGCCGGCTGGCCCACCGAGGTGGGAACCGAGCCCGAGATCGAGCCGCACATGCCGGCGGCCAGTGCCAGATTGCTGCCCACCATGGAGATCTCTTTCAGCACCTGCGGGCCGGTGCCGATAAGGGTGGCCGACTTGAGCGGCTTGGTGATTTTGCCGTGCTCGATGAGGTAGGCCTCCTGCACATTGAAGTTGAACTCGCCGGTGCCGGGCTGTACCGAGCCGCCCCCCATCTTCTTGGCGTAGATGCCGTGCTCCACCGTGGCCAGCATATCGTCGAGGCTATGGTTGCCCGGTTCGATATAGGTGTTGCGCATACGCGAGGTGGGGGCATACTTGTACGATTCGCGCCGACCCGAGCCGGTGCGGGCGTAGCCCGTCTTGAGGGCGCCCATTCTGTCCACCAGAAAACCGGTCAGTACGCCGTCCTTGATGAGCTGGGTGTGCTGGGTCGCCATCCCCTCGTCATCGACGTTGATGGAGCCCCAGGCGTTGCTCTGCAAGCCTTCATCCACAGCGCTGACTGCCGGATTGGCGATGAGCTGGCCCATCTTGTCATGGAATACAGAGGCCTTCTTGGCTACCGAGGTGGTCTCCAGCAGGTGGCCGCACGCCTCGTGGAAGATGACGCCGCCAAAGCCGTTCTCCATGATGACCGGCAGAGTGCCGCTCGGGCAGGGAGCCGCGCCCAGTTTCACCAGTGCCTGACGGGTGGCGGTGAGGGCCAGCTCGCGCGGATCGATGCGATCGGCATGCTCCCAGCCCATCAGGGCGCCGGGGGCCTCGTAACCGACGCTCTGCTCGCTCCCTTCCATGGCGATGGTCTGGGCCATGATGCGGTTGTAGTGGCGGCGATCGGCGACTTGCACCCCTTCGCTGTTGAAGATCTCCACCTCCTGCTCCCAGCCCAGCACGTTGCCGGAGAACTGGCTCACCTTGCTGCTCTCGGCACGGGCCACCGCATCCATGGCGTGCAGATAGGCGATCTTCTGCTCCAGCAGCTTGTCTACCGACAAGGGCAGGGCCACCGGGTTGCGATCGCTCAGGCGGGTGAAATCGAAGGCGGTGGCGGTCACCACGGGGTCGCGGCGGTCTTTGGCCGCCAGCAGGGTGACGATGCGCAGCAGTTCGTCGCGGCTGGCTTGGTTGGTGTAGCCGTAGAGCACCTTGTGGCCGTAGCAGAGGCGCACGCCGATGCCGAAATCGAGGCCACCGCTGATGTTCTCTATCTGGCTGGAGAGCAGGCTGAGTTGGCTGCGGCGCTTGCGCTCGACAAACAGCTCGGCGAAATCGGCACCCAGTGCCAGCGCGTGATCGAGCACGTCACGGGCGATGGCGGGGGCCAACAGGGAGAATGGGGTCATAGAATATCCTTTTCTGGTCTGTCCGTTTGCTTCCGACATCCAGCTCTGATTGTTATGGGATGTCGAGTCCATTGTTGCAGACCAGCACAAAAAAGTCGCTATAGCGTCATGCGATGATACCGATTGAGAAAATCGGTGCGATAACTGCGCCCGGCGGCCAAGGCCAGGCGCTCAGGGTCGTTTTGCCAAAACGTGGGAAAGATCAGAGCAGGGCGTGGATTTCGCTCAGGATCTGCTCGACCCACTGCTCGATGCGCGGATCGGTCTGGTCATATTGGTTGGCATCATCGAGGGCCAGCCCGACGAAGTGACGGCCATCGTCGATCAGTGCCTTGGAGGCATCGAATTCGTACCCTTCGTTGGGCCAGTAGCCCACCAGCTTGACCCCTTTTGGCATCAACTGATCGTGCAGCATGCCGAGGGCGTCCTGGAACCATTCGCCATAACCGAGCTGATCGCCGAGGCCAAACAGGGCCACGATGCGTCCCTCCAGGTGGAGGTCGGCGATATCTTCCCAGCGGGACTCCCAGTCCTCCTGCAGTTCGCCAAAATCCCAGGTGGAGATGCCGAGGATCAGGATCTCGTAATCCTCCATCCGGCGCAGGGAGACATCCTTGATATTGTGAATATCCACCAGCTCGGGGCCGATGAGGGCGCGGATCTTCTCGGCTGCCATCTCGGTGTAGCAGGTGGTGGAACCGTAAAACAGACCAATCTTCATCGCTCTTCTCTCTGTTGGCGCTTTCTCGCTTGCTTTTGGCGCGTTCTCGCATGCTCGTGTGGGCTGCGCCATGTTGGCAACACGATGGGTAACGTAAGGGGAGGGCGCCAGTCTAGCAGATTGCCATTCGACCTTCACCGCCCGGCAAGGGGTGTGGCAAACGTGCCTTATCTTTCCAATGAAAGTGCCTTGTCTTTCCAAGGAGTTGGCGCGTTACAATGGGCCATCGATCCCCTGATTGCAGCGCACCATGAGCAAGCCCGACCCCCATCCCCTGATTGAACCCTTCCTCGACGCCCTCTGGCTGGAGCGGGGATTATCTGACAACACGGTCAGCTCCTATCGCAGCGATCTGGAGAAGTTCTCCCTCTGGCTCGACGAGCAGGGGAGCTCGCTGCTGCTGGCGGGGATGGACGAGATCCAGCACTACCTCGCCTGGCGGGTCGATCACCAGTTTGCGGCCAGCAGCACCGCCCGCTTTCTGTCGGCCCTGCGCCGCTTTTACCAGTATCTCAACCGCGAGAAGCTACGCAGCGACGATCCGACCGTGCTGCTGGAGGGGCCCAAGCTGCCGAAAAAACTTCCCTCCGATTTAAGCGAAGCGGAAGTGGAGGCACTCTTGAGTGCGCCGCTGGTGGATGACCCGCTGGAGCTGCGGGACAAGGCAATGCTGGAGCTGCTCTACGCCACCGGGCTGCGGGTTTCCGAGCTGGTGGGGCTCACCGCCGAGCATGTCAGCCTGCGTCAGGGCTTGGTGCGGGTGGTGGGCAAGGGCAACAAGGAGCGGTTGGTGCCGATGGGCGAGGAGGCGATGCACTGGCTGGAGCGTTACTACCGCGAGGCCCGTACCCTGCTGCTGGGGGGCACCAGCTCGGACGTGGTCTTTCCCTCCAAGCAGGCGCGCATGATGACCCGCCAGACCTTCTGGCATCGCATCAAGCTCTATGCCCAGCGTGCCGGCATTCAGGGCGAGCTCTCCCCCCATACCTTGCGCCACGCTTTTGCCACCCATCTGCTCAACCACGGCGCCGATCTGCGGGTGGTGCAGATGCTGCTGGGCCACGCGGATCTCTCCACTACCCAGATCTACACCCATGTGGCCAACGAGCGGCTCAAGGCGCTGCACGGTGAGCACCACCCCAGAGCCTGAGTGCTGTCCTCCCAAAAACAAAAAACCGCCAGCAGGCGGTTTTTTTATCTCTACACGACAGGAGATGGCGCTTATTTCCCTTGCTGGGATTTCAGCAGATCACGGATCTCGGTCAGCAGCTCCTGATCCTTGGTCGGGCCTGCCGGGGCGGCGGCTTCCTCTTCTTGTTTCTTCTTGAGGGTGTTGATGGCCTTCAGTCCCATGAAGATGGCAAAAGAGATGATCAGAAAGTCGATGATGGTCTGGATGAACTTGCCATAGGCGATGACCACGGCGGGTGTTGTCCCTTCTGCGGCCTTCAGGGTGACCGCTAGGTCGCTGAAGTCCACGCCGCCCAGGATCAGGCCTATGGGCGGCATGATCACGTCACCGACGAAGGAGGAGACAATTTTGCCGAAGGCGGCACCGATGATGATACCGACGGCCATGTCGATGACGTTGCCGCGGGCGGCAAAGGCTTTGAACTCTTGAATCAGACTCATTATTTCCTCCGAAATTAAACAAGATAGCGCGTTGATAACCCTTGCCAAAGGGCGAACTCTTGTCAGGAAAAACAGAGGCTAAGCCGCGTTATTCCTGTCGTCCTGACTAGCTTGCTGGGGTTATGCCCCCTTGGCAATCGGGGGAGACATTTTTTCTCCTCCTCTTCACTGATATTGATTTTGTTGTAAATAGCGAGTTGAGTAATGAACTTGGCTGCTGTACCTTCTTGAATCCATTCATTCATGCCGCATGAGCAATAAAATGAAGTATTTACTACTGGTTGTGATGCTTACATGCACATTTTCTGCCAGAGCAGGGATGGATCCCAAAGTCTTGAAACAGACCATTATCGCCCGTCTTGGGGTCTCTGTTTATCTGGTGGAACAGACCCCCATTCCCGGGCTCTATATGTTGGGCACTTCGCAAGGAGTGCTCTACAGCGATGCCAAGGGGAACTATGTTGTGCAGGGGGTCATGCTGGATATGACTCATAACATGAAGAACCTTACCGTCTCGGGTATGCGCGAGCAGCGTCGGTTGGGCTTGTCCCAGGTGACCCATCCACCTGTCGTGCTCAAGGCCAGGAATGAGCGCCATCGGGTTGCGCTCTTTTTCGGTGAACAGGATGCCGCTCGTCGTCAACTGTCTGGCACGTTGCAACATCTGCAAACATCCGGTGTGAGCGTCGAGCTCTACCCTGTGATTGAACATGCCGGACAGGCTTCCCACTGGTGCAAGGATCCCCTGCTGCAGAATGATCCCTTCAAAGCCTATTTGCCTCAAAAGGAATGTAGTGAGACCCTTATCGAGAATATTGGCCTGAGCCAGTGGTTGGGGGTCAAGGTACTGCCTGCCTGGGTCTCCTCTGATGGAGATCTGGTACGTGGCTACCAGAGCCCTGAACAACTGCTCAAGATACTGGATCACATCAATGCCCCTGCAAATCCGTCGTCGTCCGCGAGTTGATGATTCCCATCTCCCCGCTAACCTGCACCCCCTGCTTCGTCAAATCTTCGCCAGCCGTGGCGTAGAGGATCCTGCCCTGCTCGAGCGCAGCGCCAGCCAGTTGCTGCCGCCCCAGCGCCTCTATGGGATGGGGCGTGCGGTGCCGCTGCTGGCGGAGGCTCTGACCGCTCAGAAACGGATCCTTATTGTCGGTGACTTCGACTGCGACGGCGCCACCAGCTCGGCGCTGTGTGTGCTGGCCCTGCGCGCCATGGGCGGTCGCCACATCGATTTTCTGGTGCCCAATCGCTTCGAGTTCGGCTATGGACTGACTCCCGAGATCGTCGAGCTGGCGGTGGCGCGCGGCGCCGAGTTCCTGATCACGGTAGACAATGGCATCTCCAGCATCGCCGGGGTGGCGGCTGCCAAGGCGGCCGGCATGCAGGTACTGGTTACCGATCACCATTTGCCGGGTCAGGAGCTGCCTGACGCTGATGCCATCGTCAACCCGAACCAGCATGGTTGCGATTTCCCCTCCAAGTCGCTGGCCGGGGTGGGGGTAGCCTTCTACCTGATGGCGGCCCTCAACACTCATCTGCGTCAGCTCGGCTGGTACGAACGGCAAGGGCTGCGCGCCCCCAATGTGGCGGATTACCTCGATCTGGTGGCCCTCGGCACGGTTGCCGACGTGGTGGCGCTCGATGGCAACAACCGCATTCTGGTCCATCAGGGGTTGCAGCGGATCCGGGCCGGGCGCTGTCGCCCCGGCATTCAGGCGCTGGTGGATGTGTCGGGCCGCGATGGTCGTCGCCTCACCGCCGCCGACCTCGGTTTTGCACTGGGGCCACGCCTCAATGCGGTAGGGCGCCTCGATGACATGTCCCTCGGGGTCGCCTGTCTGCTCTGCGATGATCTCAATCTGGCGCGCCAGCTTGCGGCCGAGATGGATAGCCTCAATCAGGAGCGCAAGGAGATCGAGCAGGGGATGCAGCAGGAGGCGCTTGCCACCCTGGAGCAGATCCGGTTTCGCGATGGCGAGGTGCCCTCTGGCATAGTGCTGCACCGGGACGAGTGGCATCAGGGGGTGGTGGGGCTGGTGGCCTCCAAGGTGAAGGAGAAGTACTACCGCCCGGTCATCGCCTTTGCCGAGAGCAGTGAGACCGAACTGAAGGGCTCCGGCCGCTCCATTCCCGGGGTGCACCTGCGCGATGCGCTGGAACTGCTCGATACCCGCCATCCGGGCCTGATGGGCAAGTTTGGCGGCCACGCCATGGCGGCGGGGCTGACCCTGCCCAAGGCCAATATCGAGGCTTTTAGCCGCGCCTTTGAGGCGGTCATCGGCGAGCTGGTGACCCCCGAGCTGCTGACCGGAGTGCTGCTCACCGACGGCGAGTTGTTGCCGGATGAGCTCAACCTCGAGCTGGCGGAGCTGATTCGCGCCTCCGGCCCCTGGGGTCAGGCCTTCCCCGAGCCACTGTTTGACGGCGAGTTCGTGCTGGTGCAGCAGCGGCTGGTGGGGGAGAAGCACCTCAAGATGATGCTGACAACCGATTCTGGTCACGCGGTGGATGCCATCGCCTTTGGCGTCGATCTCAAGCGCTGGCCCGATGCCTCGGTCAAACGGGTGCGGCTTGTCTACCGGCTCGATGTCAACGAGTGGCGCGGCAACCGCAGCGTGCAGCTGCTGGTGGAACATCTGGAGGCAGCCGGTCTCTGAGCCGGGAGCATTGCTGCTTTGTCGCTGACATCGCTGACAACGGCCACCCTCGGGTGGCCGTTTTACTGTGGGCCAGGGGGACTCTACCGCTTTGTTATGTTGGTATTTAATTGCTGGCTTTCTGAGTGAGATGGTTTTTTTGTATCGCTTTACGTCATTCAATGCGGTTAAAAATTCAAGAAAAAGAGGTGTTGTGATACATTCATCCCTGCATCATTTTGTTGTTTGAACGGGACTGACTCTTTGCTGCCTTCTGGTCGACTGTCGACCTGGACGATTGCCCTCGCTATCGCCAGCCTGCTGTGGTTTGCCGCTTTCGCTGCGGTAGGGGTCACTGCAACACCTCATCAGGCGTCGGTCAGGCAGAAGGTCTCGATGCAGTTGCATGAGCAATCCGATCCGGGATTGGTCAACAGTGTCGGCCTCCCCCCAACCTCCCAATGGCGACTCGGCTTCGAGCTGGGGCGGCGGCTCGAAGGGGCCACTCATCCCGAGCGCTATCAGATGGTGCTGGCCTGGTTCCAGCACGATATCCTCGGCCTGCTCTGCGGTCTGCTACTGGTTCTCCCTCTTCTCTATGTCAGGCAGCTCCCCGGCTACTTCGGTTATCTGCACCGACGGCTACTGCGCTGTCGCCACCTGCAATATCGTTTCTGTCACGGCGACTAGCTCACCCTGCTGGCGGGCGCCCATCCACCTTTTCACTCGGTTTGTAACGCTCCTGATTGACTGACGGGCAGGCTTGCACCTGTTGCCTGCGCTATATCGTCCGGTGTTGCGTCCGCGCTTCCTGTTGCTTCGTCCATGCTGCTGGCCATCGGCCAGAGGCAGACTTTTCTTTGCGCAAACATCTGGTGAGCACACCCTATGGACTACTACTTCAACCTGTTTATTCACTCGATCTTTGTCGAGAACCTCGCCCTGGCCTTCTTTCTGGGGATGTGTACCTTTCTGGCCGTCTCGAAGAACATCAACACCGCTTTCGGCCTCGGCATGACGATCCTGGTGGTGATGGTGATCGCCATTCCTCTCAACAACCTGATCTACCGCCATATCTTGCGGGCAGGCAGTACCTTTTTCGGTGAATTCGATCTGGGCTTTCTCGATTACATCATTTACATCGGGGTGCTGGCGGCGCTGGTGCAGGTGATGGAAATGGTGCTCGACAAGTACGTTCCGGCGCTCTATCAGGCGCTCGGCATCTATCTGCCGCTGTTGACGGTGCACTGTGCCATCTTCGGAGGGGTGATGTTTATGGCGCAGCGGGATTATGGTTTCATCGAGTCGCTAGTCTACAGCGCAGGCTCCGGACTTGGCTGGCTGCTGGCCATTGTCGCCATGGCCGGGCTGCGCCAGAAGCTGAAGTACGCCGATGTGCCCGAGGGGCTGCGGGGCATTGGTATCACTTTTATCGTGGCGGGGCTGATGTCCCTTGGCTTTATGTCCTTCTCCGGCATATCGATCTGATGAGGAGATGAAAAAACGAGGCGCCTGTGGGCGCCTCGCTGTTTATCGGAGATTGCGGGTGGTCGTTACAGCTCGCGGGCCCAGGGGTGTGCCTTGGGGCGCAGCGCCAGCGCCAGACCCAGCAGCAGCACGGTCAGGCCGTAGAGGGGCCAGGTGCCAAAGCGCATGTAGGGAGTCTCGCCGTGGGCGGGACGCACCTCGCTGCGCAGCACACCCGCTTCAAACTGCGGGATCTGGCCGATGATGCTGCCGTCAATCTCGGTAACAATAGTGATGCCGGTGTTGGTGTCGCGCAGCAGCGGACGAGCCAGCTCCAGCGCGCGCATCCGGGCGATCTCCATATGTTGCCAGGGGCCGATGCTGGTGCCGAACCAGGCATCGTTGGAGACGGTCAGCAGGAAGTCAGTATCGGCATTGACGTTGCGGCGCACCTCCTCCGGGAAGATGATCTCGTAGCAGATGGCGGCGGCGAACTTGAGCCCCTTGGCGATCAGATTTGGCTGCACTTCATCGCCCCGGCTGAAAGAGGACATCGGCAGATTGAAGAAGGGGGCGATGGGACGCAGCAGATCTTCAAATGGCACGAACTCGCCGATGGGCAGCAGGTGGTACTTGTTGTAACGGTTGGGGTGCCCGTAGAAGTAGGACTCCTTGCCATCCGCATCCTGTACCCCCATGCCGAGCACGGTATTGAAGAAGCGTCGTTGCTCGAAATCATAGTGAATAATCCCCGCCAGCAGACCGGTGTTGTTCACCTTCATCGCTTTGTCGAGGCTCTCCAGATAGGGGCCCATCTCCTTCTCGATGGCCGGGATGGCCGACTCCGGCCAGACGATGATATCGGCATCCTGATTCTCGCGGCTGAGATCCTGATATTTGCGCACCGTCGGCACCAGCGCCTCCGGATCCCACTTGAGGGACTGGGCGATATTGCCTTGCACCAGTGCTACCTTGACCGGCTCGCCACGGGTGACCCAGCTGAGCTGCATCAGACCGTGGGCACCGGCTACCAGCAGAGCGGGCACTGCCAGCCAGAGCGGGGAGCGGGATTTCCACACCAGCCAGATGGCGGAGGCAGAGAGCAACAGGGCGAGGGTGATGCCCTGCACCCCGAAAATGGGAGCAAAGCCCCTGAGCGGGCCGTCGATCTGGCTGTAGCCAAACCAGAGCCAGGGGAAGCCTGTCATCACCCAGCCACGCAGCCAGTCCGCCAGCAGCCAGAGTGCCGGAAAGGCGAGCAGCCAGCGGCTCCAGTGACGGCTGCCAAAGAAGCGGGCGAAAACCCAGCAGGCGAGCGTCGGGTAGAGCGCCAGATAGGCGGATAGACCGGCCAGCAGTATAAAAGCGACCGGCAGCGGGATGCCGCCAAATTCGGTCATGCTGACGTGGATCCACCACAGGCCTGGTAAAAAGAGCCCCATGGCATAGCCAAAACCGCGCCAGGCGGCCTGCTTTGGCGTGGCTTTGTCCAGCAGGGCATAGAGGCCAAGCAGGGAGGGGAGCACCAGCGGCCAGTAGCCGAAGGGGGAGAAGGCCAGCACGGCGATGGCGCCAGAGGCCAATGCACTGAGGCTTAACAGAATTTTGGAAGTAACAGGGGATAATCTCACGGGCGATGGTGCTCGTCTTGGTGTGCAACTGGGGTCGAATGGCCGGTATCTTACCCCGTACGGCGGTTAACGGCGAGCCTCGCGCCATCCGGATAGCACAACGCCCCGCAGGCGGGGCGTTGTCAAAAGATCGCTGGCAGTTTACTGGGGTTCAGATTGTGCCACGACATGGTTCTCCGGGATCTTCACCTGCAACTGCTGCAGACGACGCCGGTCGGCATGCATCACCTTGAACAGGTAGCCATCCAGCTCAATCTCCTCGCCCTTTTTGGGCAGATGACTGAAGGCGTGCATCACCAGACCACCCACAGTATCCACCTCTTCATCGCTGAACTGGGTGCCGAAGAAGTCGTTGAAATCCTCGATCTCGGTAAGGGCACTGACCGAGAAGACCCGTTTGCTGATGCGGCGGATCTCGTCCGGCTCATCCTCGATGTCATCGAATTCGTCATCTATCTCGCCGACGATAAGCTCGAGAATGTCTTCAATGGTCACCAGACCGGAGACGCCACCAAATTCGTCGACCACGATGGCCATGTGGTAGCGCTCTTCACGGAACTCCTTGAGCAGACGGTCAACCCGTTTGCTCTCGGGCACGATCACCGTGGGGCGCAAGATTTTCTCGAGCTGCAGCGGCTCGCTGGCGTGATGGCCGCCAAACCCGAAGGGAAGCAGATCCTTGGCGAGCAGAATGCCCTCCACATGATCCTTGTCTTCGTTGATCACCGGGAAGCGGGAGTGACCGGACTCGATGATCACCGGCAGAATCGCATCCACCGGTTGGGACTTCTCGATGGTCACCATCTGGGAGCGGGGGATCATGATGTCTCGCACGCGAAGATCGGCGATCTCCAGCACCCCCTCGATCATGTCCTTGGTGTCCTGATCGATGAGGTCGCGCTCCTCGGCATCGGCTATCACGTCTACCAAATCGTTGCGGTCTTTTGGCTCGCCCTGGAAGAGTTGGCTGAGTTTGTCGAGCCAGGTTTTCTTCGGCGAGCCGGTACTAGGGTGATCGTCGGTCATTTTCTCTCTTGGTTACTCGCTTAAACACACTTGAAATTGTTCGGGTTATATAAGGATGGCCATCTGCTGTTTCAAGTCGATGACCATCCGGCGTTTTACTCTTCGTCGTTCAGATAGGGATCGGCAAAACCGAGCTCCTGCATGATGTCGCGCTCAAGCGCTTCCATCTCTTCGGCTTCCTCATCCTCGATATGGTCATAACCTAGCAGATGCAGACTGCCGTGCACAACCATGTGGGCCCAGTGGGCCATGACGGGCTTGCCCTGCTCTTGGGCCTCACGCTCCACCACCTGACGGCAGATCACCAGATCGCCCAGCAGCGGCAGCTCCAGACCGGGTGGCGCCTCGAACGGGAAGGAGAGCACGTTGGTGGGCTTGTCCTTGCCGCGATAGGTGAGGTTGAGCTCGTTGCTCTCCGCCTCGTCGACGATGCGCACCGTCACTTCAGCCTCTTGCTGGAAGCCGAGAATGGTGCCGTCGAGCCAGCCTTGCAGCTGGGCCTCGCTTGGCAGGCCTTCGATGCTGGCACTGGCCAGTTGCAGATCCAGGGTTACGCTCATTGCTCGCTCTCTTTGCCGATGCTCTCTTTCCCAAAAATGGGGGCTGCTTTTTCCGCTGCCTGTTTGGCATCGAATGCCTCGTAAGCCTGCACGATACGGGCCACCACCGGGTGGCGAACCACGTCTTTGGACTCGAAGAAGTTGAACGACAGACCATCGACCCCTGGCAGTACTTCCAGCGCATGGCGCAGGCCGGATTTGGCATTGCGCGGCAGGTCTACCTGGGTGATGTCACCGGTGACCACCGCCTTGGAGTTGAAGCCGATGCGGGTGAGGAACATCTTCATCTGCTCGGTGGTGGTGTTCTGGGCCTCATCGAGAATGATAAAGGCGTCATTGAGGGTTCTTCCGCGCATATAGGCGAGCGGTGCCACTTCGATGATGTTGCGCTCCATCAGTTTCTCGACCCGCTCAAAGCCCAGCATTTCAAACAGGGCGTCGTATAGCGGGCGCAGGTAAGGGTCGACCTTTTGGGAGAGATCGCCGGGCAGGAAACCAAGCTTCTCGCCCGCTTCCACCGCTGGACGGGTCAGCAGAATGCGGCGAATTTCCTGACGCTCCAGGGCATCCACTGCCGCCGCCACCGCCAGATAGGTCTTGCCTGTTCCTGCAGGGCCTATGCCGAAACAGATATCGTGGCGCACGATGTTGGCGATGTACTGGGCCTGATTGGGGCTGCGTGGCTTGATGAGACCGCGCTTGGTCTTGACTGTCACCTCTTTGCCATAGGGGATGCTCGGCGCCGGTTCCTCATCCTGTTCCAGCACCCGAGACTCCTGAATGGCCAGATGGACCATGTCGGGGGTGATGTCGGTCACCTTGCCGCCTTTGAGGGGCTGGGTTTCCACATAGAGGTGCTTGAGGATAACGGCAGCGGCATCCAGTTGGGCTGGTTTGCCCACCAGCTGGAAGTGGTTGTCACGGTAGCTGATCTCGACGCCGAGGCGGCGCTCCAGCTGCTTGATGTTGTCATCGAACGGACCGCACAGACTGGCGAGACGCTGGTTGTCGGCAGGATCCAGATGCAGATTCAGGGTCGAGATGTGTCGGCTCACAATATCCTCGTATCGGGGCGCTCCCCATCCGCCAAGCGGATAGGGAGGGAAAATTAATGGGGAGTGAAGGCAGCTACACCCAGCTCGTCCGGCACATTGTCCGGGCGACGGGCCAGGATCTCGCTCGGGGCGGTGGCGATGCGCAGGTTCATCTCGTTCTCGCCGCGGATGAATTTGCCGCGCAGGGAGTTGGGACGTACTTCGGTGATCTCCACGTCGGCAAAGCCGCCGATCAGGGTGTGCGGACCTTCGAAGTTGACCACCCGGTTGTTCTCGGTGCGGCCGCACAACTGCATCGGGTCGAGCTTGGAGGGCCCTTCCACCAGAATACGCTGGGTAGTGCCCAGCATAGCGCGGCCAATCTGCATCGCCTGGTTGTTGATGACGTGCTGCAGGCGGCTCAGACGGGCTTTCTTCACCTCCATGTCGACGTCATCGGGCAGGTCGGCGGCAGGGGTTCCGGGGCGTGGGCTATAGATGAAGCTGAAGCTCATGTCGAAGTTGATCTCTTCGATGAGTTTCATGGTTGCCTCGAAATCCTCATCCGTCTCGTTCGGGAAGCCGACGATGAAGTCCGAACTGATGGTGATGTCGGGACGGGCGGCGCGCAGGCGACGGATCTTGGACTTGTACTCCAGCACGGTGTGCGGGCGCTTCATCATGGTAAGAATGCGGTCGGAGCCGCTCTGCACCGGCAGGTGAAGGAAGCTGACCACTTCCGGGGTGTCCTTGTAGACCTCGATGATGTCGTCGGTGAACTCGATGGGGTGACTGGTGGTGTAGCGAATGCGATCGATGCCGTCGATGGCGGCCACCAGCCGCAGAAGCTCGGCGAAGGTGCAGATGCCACCGTCGAAGGTCGAGCCCCGGTAGGCGTTGACGTTCTGGCCGAGCAGGTTTACTTCGCGTACGCCCTGTTGGGCTAGCTGGGCGATCTCATAGAGCACGTCGTCCAGCGGTCGGCTTACCTCCTCGCCGCGGGTGTAGGGCACCACGCAGAAGGAGCAGTATTTGGAACAGCCTTCCATGATGGAAACGAAGGCGGTCGCCCCTTCGGCGCGCGGCTCGGGCAGGCTGTCAAACTTCTCGATTTCGGGGAAGGCGACGTCAACCTGGGCGCCGCGCCCTTCCTGTACCTGCTTGATCATGGTGGGCAGGCGATGCAGGGTTTGCGGGCCGAACACGATGTCCACATAGGGGGCACGAGTGCGGATGTTGTCCCCCTCCTGGGAGGCGACGCAGCCGCCCACGCCGATCACCAGACCGGGTTTGTTTGCCTTGAGCTTTTTCCAGCGACCCAGCTGGTGAAACACCTTCTCCTGCGCTTTTTCGCGGATGGAGCAGGTATTGAGCAGCAAAACGTCTGCCTCTTCGGGCTCTTCGGTAAGCGTGTAGCCATTGCTGGCATCCAACAGGTCGGCCATTTTGGACGAGTCGTACTCGTTCATCTGGCAACCCCAGGTTTTAATGTGAAGTTTTTTGCTCATTGCTTCTCTTGACTTGTTTTGAATGCGGCATGGTCAAAGGACCGCGCATTTTACTCCGCAATCGTGAGACTGCCTAGCGAATATCCAATTTGCCCCCTTTTCCCAGAGGGGTGATTGCATGCGGGGAAAATCGGCTTTCTCCTTGATTTGACGCAGCAATTCTCAAATCCCTTCACTGTTTATCCCGTTCCCTTGCGCTATCATGCAGCCATCCGGTTCACGTCCGGGCGCTGTCGCCGGACGCACCCTTTCAGGAATCAATCTATGGAACAGTGTGATATCGCCATCGTCGGCGCCGGTATGGTGGGCGCAGCTACCGCCAGCCTGCTGGCGGCCCAAGGCCTCTCTGTGCGGGTCATCGAGACGCAACTACCAGAGCAATACGCGCCAGAGCAGCCGCTGGATCTGCGGGTTTCCGCCATCAGTCAGGCTTCGGTGGCGCTGCTGGAGCAGGCTGGAGCCTGGCAACATCTGCAGCAGATGCGGCTCTGCCCCTATCGCCGGCTGGAGACCTGGGAGCTGGACGGTTTTGCCACCCGCTTCAATTCCGCCGATCTTGGCCTGCCCCAGCTTGGCTACATCATCGAAAACCGGCTGGTGCAGCTCGCCCTGCTCAAGCGGATGGAGGATTTTCCCACCATCCAGACCCACACTCCGGCGGTGGTGACCAGCCTGCGCCAGGATGCGGATGAAGCTGTGTTGACTCTGGATGATGGCACCGAGCTGGCCGCCCGCTGGGTGCTGGCTTGCGACGGTGCCGAATCCCATACCCGCAAGCTGGCGGGTATTGGCGTATCGCGCTTCGAGTATCGCCAGCACTGCATGCTGATCAATATCGACACCGACTTCGCGCAGGAAGATATCACCTGGCAGCAGTTCACCCCGAGTGGTCCGCGTGCCTTCCTGCCGCTGCCCGGCCAGCACGGCTCTCTGGTGTGGTATGACTGCCCGGCCCGTATCCGGGCGCTGGTTGCCATCAGCAACGAAGGGCTTGCCGCCGAGGTGCGCCGCCACTTCCCGAGCCGGCTCGGCGGGTTTACCGTCACCGGCAAGGGGAGCTTCCCGCTGGTGCGCCGTCACGCCAACGACTATCACGCCGGTCGGGTGGTGCTGCTCGGCGATGCCGCCCACACCATCAACCCGCTGGCGGGGCAGGGGGTCAACCTCGGCTTCAAGGATGTAGCCTGCTGGGTCGATCTGCTGCAAGGGGCTGGCGCTGACTGGCATCAGCTGGCGCTGGCCGAGCGTTACGAGCGGCGCCGTCGTCCCGACAACCTGTTGATGCAGTCGGGGATGGATCTCTTCTATGGGGTTTTCAGCAACGAGATTGGCCCTCTCAAGCTGGCCCGCAATCTGGTCCTCAATCTGGCGGACAAGGCAGGCCCGCTCAAGGAGATGGCGCTACGCTATGCGCTGGGGCTGGTTTGACCGGTTGGAACCAGATATCACGGGCTGAATTTGCGAAGGAGCAAAGGTGATGAACAAGGCACTGCTGGTGATCGATTTTATCAACGATATTGCCCATCCCGACGGGCGCATCGCCGCCTCGGCGGCCCATGTGCTGGAGCAGGATGCCATTGGCCACGCCAATCAGGCGCTGGCCCATGCCCGTGCCCACGGTTGGCTGGTGGTGCTGATCAAGGTGGGCTTCGACGACGGCTATCAGCTGCAACCCAAGGGGTCTCCCATGTTTGGTCGAGCTAACCAGCTGGGGGCGCTCTCCCTGGCTGACAGTGGCACCGATTTTCACCCGGAGCTGGATGTGCAGCCCGGCGATCTGGTGCTGGTCAAGCCCAGAGTGAGCCCCTTCTATGGCACGGCGCTGGAGCCTGCGCTGCGGGCCAACCACATCAATCACCTCTATCTATGCGGGGTGAGCACCAGCTGGGCCATTCAGGCGGCGGCACGGGATGGCCATGACAGGGACTACGCCATCACCATTCTGGAGGATGCCTGCGCCGCCGCCGATGCCACCGAACACCACTCCTCGCTGCGGATGCTGGGTCGCATCGCCGAGATCATCAAGGTTGCCCAGCTGGCCTGAAGCCCACCGCAGGCTGCGCCCGATCACCGTTTTGAGATTTAATTTGCTGCTCCCTGTCGGGCCGCAGTGCTTTTGGGCAACATGATGATTGGGCAAGAGAGTGCTCACATGGATAACAACAGGGATGAACAGATGCGTTATCAGGGACGGATCGCGAGCTGGAACGAGGCGCGCGGCTTTGGATTTATTACGCCGGAACAAAATGGCGATGAGCAGGCATCTCATGGCGTGCGTGGTGGGCTCTTTGTGCATATCACTGCGCTGCAATCTGATGGCCGCTTGCCCGAGCCGGGAGAGCGGGTCACTTATCTGATCGGCATTGGTCAGGATGGCAAGCCGCGGGCGCTGCAGGTTTTTTTCCCCGATCGCCCGCTCACGTTGGCTGATGCAGGGCTGTCGGCCGCGTCATTTTCTGCATCATCATCATCAGCAGCAAGGTCAGCAACACCATCGGCAACTCCATCATGGCGGGCGGCAAGCCAGCCGCCACGATCCACTGCGACCAGAGAGCGACGTAAGCCCTATCGGCGCCGCAAGAGCAGTTGGCGCGGCAAACTTATTCCCCTGCTGGTGCTCGCTGGCCTTTTTTCTATCTACTCACGCTTCTCGGCCGAGTCGATTGCGCCCTTGCCGGTCTCCTCTTTCAATCAGGAGGAGGCCAGCACCACGGTCAGCAGGCCACAGGCAACCACATTTATTCGTCAGTGTGATGGCCGGCAGCATTGTTCCCAGATGACATCCTGCGAGGAGGCGACTTGGTTTTTGCAACATTGCCCGAACACCAAAATGGACGGAGAGGGCGATGGCATCCCCTGTGAAGATCAGTGGTGTGGGCATTAAATGTTACTTATCAGTCAAATACATTCATAACGTGCTTTTGCTATCTGGTTCGGGGTTATTGGCCTGAAACCTTGCCGGATGGTGTGCATGATGAAATTTGGTCTCAGTTGGCCAAGTGGAAATTGGGTGCTTTACTCTATCTGCTGACTTAATAGTTAATAGATGGCGATACGCCACTTTTGCCACAGGATGGCCATCATGGTGGATGATATACAGAGGCCGCGAAGTCACTTCGCCGAGCGAGCTCATTATCTGGCTGCGCTGCTGGATTCGCTGGAAGACCAGATATCGGTGATAGACCGGGATGGCGTGATTCATTACACCAATCTCGCTTGGGATCTGTTTGCCGAGCAAAACGGCATGCCCCAAGGGTATGACTGGCTCGGGGTTAACTACATCGGGGTGTGTGACAGCTCTGACGAGCCGCTGGCGCGCAGCGCAGTGGAGGGGATCCGTCTGGTGCTGCGTCGTGTTCAGGAGAAGTTCTATCTGGAGTACCCTTGCCACAGCCCCGATACCCAGCGCTGGTTTATGATGAGGGTGGCGCCAGTGATCGGCGTCGATGACGAATTTTATGCCATTGCTCATATCAATATCACTGAGCGCAAACGGCTTGAACTGGAAGTCGCCAACCTCTCCCAGCATGATCCCCTGACCGGACTGGCCAACCGGCGGTTGTTCAACAGCTTCCTGCACAACGAGTGGCGCCGCAGCGTGCGCGAACATACCCCGCTCTCCCTCATCATGCTGGATCTGGATAACTTCAAGGCGTGCAATGACCATCTTGGTCATCAGATGGGGGATGGCTCCCTCCAGCTGGTGGGCCATCTTCTGCAATCCTTCTGCCAGCGCCCGGCGGATTTGCCCTGTCGCTTTGGCGGGGACGAGTTTGCCCTGATCCTCGGCAATACTGACAGGGAGGCTGCGCTGACACTGGGGGAGATGATCCGCGAGGCCATCAATGAGCTCGGCATAGTGGTGAAGGAGGAGATCCGCCTTAGCGCCAGCATTGGCATTGCCACACGCAACAGCGATCTGCCGCTCGCCAGTGAAGGGGATCTGCTGGCCGCTGCCGATGCCGCGCTCTATATCGCCAAGGGGTCGGGCAAAAACCGCAGCCATAGCGTCAGCTGCTAGCAATTCACCGGCATCATGTTGTCAGGCCCCCGTTGCGGGGGCTTTTGTTTTTACAGGGGTTAGCGTTCCGGGCGTGGCCGAGATAGGCGTGGGGTGAGTGGCGACCACCAGCTTGACGAAGTTGTCGCGAATGGGGTCGGCAAACAGGGGATTCCATACCAGGCTGACCTCCCACTCGGAATTGGGGCCAGAGAGGGGATAGAGGGTCACGTCGGGACCGGCAATAAAGCTGACGCTGCGCGGCAGGATGGCGTTGCCGATACCGGCGGCCACCAGCGCTACCAGAGTCTGGATATCCTCGGCCTCCTGGATCATCCCGGTCAACCGGTTGGCGCCGAGAAAACCGGCGATCTGCTGGCTGAGGCCGGGGCAGCGGTGGCCCACCATCTGCAGCAGCGGCTGGCTGGTCAAGGCTTGCTGGAGATCAAACGCAGCCGGATCTGGCTGGGTCATCCGGGTTGGTACCGCAAGTACCAACCGATCAATCAGCAACCTGTGCTCGCGTAGCTGCGGCAACTGCGGGCGGCGCATAAAGCCAAGCTGGAGCTGGCCGGAGAGCAGCTGCTCCTGCTGGATGGCAGAGGGCATGTCCTGCAGATGCACCATCACATCGGGCTCCTGCTGCTTGAAGCGGGCGACCAGCGAGGGTGCCAGTGCAAAGCTCGACAAACCAAAGCCAATCTTGAGCCGACCGGCAATCCCGCTCGCCACCGCCAGGGCATGGCTCTCGAACTCCCGCCCGTGCTCGACCAGCGCACTTGCCTGGGTCAACAGCTGGGCGCCGACAGCGGTCAGTTCGGCACCGTGACGACCGCGATTGAACAGGGTGCTGCCGAGGGTCTGCTCCAATCCCTGGATCTGCTTGGTGAGGGCGGGCTGGGTAATGAAGAGGCGATTGGCCGCTTCCCGGTAGTTGGCGGTCTCGGCCAGCATCACGAACGCCTGCAGTTGTTTGAGGTCGAATTTCATTCCGTTTGATTATCGAAGGTGGCTATTTGCTCATTATAAATTATCTAAACGCCCTGTTCTAATGGCGCTGAAGGGGAGTCGAGTCCCCTCCGGTCTGGAACAAGGAGTCATATCATGTCTACCCAACGCTATCTCTTTTTGATGAAAGGCACCTTGGTGCTGGCCCAACCGCTGGCCGCGCCTGAAACGGGGGAGCTGCTTGCCAGCCTGCTGCAACAGGGTTTTGTGGTCGGCCCGCTGCAGGTCTGGGCAGGCAGCGCCGAACAGGCGCTCGCCTGTTATGAACGTGCCGCCCAGCAGCAGGCTTTTGCCGATGCGCTGCAGGGAGCTGAACCTGAGCTGGCGGGAGTATCGGCATGATTACCGGCATGAGTTGCGAACCGGGCGTTTGTATGAGCGGCACAAAAACCGTGGCGGTCGCCGCCCTGCTGCTCGATATGGATGGCACCTTGGTCTGCTCGACCGACGATGTGGAGCAGGTATGGCGGATCTGGTGTCGTGAGCATCAGCTCGACCCCGAGCCGGTGCAGGCGATGTGCCACGGCATGCGCTCGCGGGAGGTGATCCGGGCGCTGGCCCCGCAACTGGATGTGGAGCGGGAGGCGGCGCGCCTCGACGAGCTGGAGATGCTGCACACTGGCGGCGATGCCATCGCCGGATGTGGCGAGTTGCTGCGCCGCTTGCCACCACTGCGCTGGGCCATCGTGACCTCCGCCAGTGAGCGGGTTGCCCGTCACCGCCTGCATTGTGCCGGTTTGCCGCTGCCCAACCTGCTGGTGGGGGCCGAAGCTGTGGTCCATGGCAAACCCGATCCCGAGCCCTATCTGCTGGGGGCTGAACGGCTTGGCGTCTCGCCCGCTGGTTGTCTGGTGTTCGAGGATGCCCCGGCCGGTATCGAGAGCGCCCTGCACGCAGGCTGTGCCGTGGTGCAGGTGGGGGGCGATGCGCCGCTCAATCCGGTAGTGGTTGCGGTGATCCGCGACTGGCGCGAGGTGAAAGTGGAACTTGGAGAGACATCCCTGCTGGTGACGCTGCCCGCCTGAGCGGTGGAGATAAGGGGTTGCGGCCGCATATTGCGGTATGAACCATCGTCATCCGCACCCGATGTCGCAATAAAAACGCCCCCGAACTGCGGGGGCGTTTTGCTATCTGACCGTTATTTGAAGACGCGAAAACGGGTAGCGTCGTCGATAAAGGTCTTGTCGCCAGCCGCTTGCTTGATGCTGCCAAAGGGCATCTGGGCGCGCAGTAGCCAGCTGGCGGGCAGGTTCCACTCCTTGCGAACAGCCTCGTCGATGAGCGGGTTGTAGTGCTGCAGGGATGCGCCGACTTGCTCCTGCGCCAGCGTCGTCCAGACCGCAAACTGGGCGATGCCGGTGGCATGTTCCGACCAGATGGGGAAGTTGTCGGCATAGAGGGCGAATTTTTGCTGCAGATCCTTGATTACGTCGGTGTCTTCAAAGAACAGCACAGTGCCAAAACCTGCGCGGAAGCTGCCATCCACCTTGGCCTCACTCTGGGCATAGGCTTCCGGCGGCACAATCTTTTTCAGCTCGGCTTTGACGATATCCCACAGCTTGTGGTGCTGGGCGCCAAACAGGATGACGGCGCGGGAGCTCTGGGAGTTGAAGGAGGAGGGGCTGTGCTTGATGGCATCCTGGATCAGGGCCGTCAGCTGCTCCGGCGTATGGGACACCTGGTCACCCAGGGCATAGATGGTACGACGTGCTTTGATCTGCTCGATAAACGGACTGCTCATAACATCTCCTTTGCTTGATAGTCACCGGGCGCCAGCCTTGTGGCCAGCCATCCCCTGTTGTTCAAGCTATAGACTATACCACCCGATTATCTTCTGGGCGTTTACATGCAGTGGGTTCACTTTCAACCGAGGGTAAAAAACCGTCTACAGGCGACCGGATTGATCGCCTGTAGACGGAGTAGGTTTAGTTGAACAGCAGGTAGGAGAGGGTCATGCAGCAGATGATGCCCGAGATGATGGGCACCGAGGTGCGCTTGATGATCTCGATGGGGTTGCTGCCGGTGATCGAGGCGATGACGATGATCACCGCGGCGACCGGCGACATGGAGCGGATCAGGTTGGCGGTGAGCTGCATCGGCAGGGCCACTGACACACTGTTGACCCCGACTTTCTCGGTAATCTCGGGAATGATGTTGATAAAGGAGTAGAAGACCGCCAGCCCGCTGCCGCTGATAAAGCCGATCAGCGCCGCCGTGCCGGAGAAGAAGAACATCAGGATCGAGCCGACCCCGTCGATGTGCTTCACGCTCTCCACCAGGGTATCTATGATGCCAATAGCTTTCAGACCCTCCACCAGCATGCTGGCTGCCACGATAAGCGAGACTACCTGAGCCAGACCTGTCCCCATACCGGTAAAGAAGATGGCGAACTCCTTGCTGGTCTCCTTGATATTGCCTTTGCGCAGCAGCTCCACCCCGATAGTGAGCAGCAGGCAGACGAAGGTAATCTCCACCAGCCCGAGGGAGATGTGGGTGAAGCAGACGCCAAACAGCAGTACCAGCACCAGCGGCAGCACAGGGAAGAGGCCGTAGTAGGCGGGGGGCAACCCAGTGGGCACGGCGAGCGATTCATCTTTCTCTTCCAGTCCACCGCGTGCCTGTTGGCGCTTGTCCATCGCCTTCTGCCAGAAGTAGTGCACCACCGCCATCAACGCCAGCGTGGGCAGCGAGATGGGGGCGTGGTAGGAGACGATATACTCCACCAGCGGGATCCCCAGTTTCTCAGCGGCCAGCACGTTATCGGCCCCCAGCGGGCTGGGCATGATGGTGGCAGTGGTGGCGATGACGGCCCCGGCAGTGAGGGAGGACATGTTCGACGCCTTGAGCACCGGATAGAGGGTGGCCATCAGTAACACTGCCAAGCTGGCGGCACTGGGCACCACCAGCGAGAGCAGGTTGCCCAGCAGGAAGATCACCGGCACCAGCAGGTAGGGGGAGCGGATGTGGCTCAAGGGGCGGGTGAGCAGCATGACGGTGACGTCGTTGGCGCCGATGTGGCTCATGTAACTGGAGAAGCCGAACAGCACCATGATGGTGAGACCGACATTGCCCATCTGGCTGATGAAGATCTGCTTGATCTGGACGAAGGGATCGAGCCAGCTGAGGCCACTGCTATCTGCGGCGGGCAGCAGGGTGTGGCCCAGTCCGACGGCGGCAAACATCAGTAGTAACCCGGCGCCAAACAGCACTATCTTGGCATCGTAGTTTTTGGCGATGAGATAGCCGCAGATGATCAGGAGCAGGGTGCTGACAATTATTTCCAGCATGTTTCAAACACTCTCTTCTTGATGTGAATTGACCAGCAAGCTGGCGGTTCGGGATCAGATGGCGCGGGCAAGGGTCTCCATGCACCAGGCTCTGAATCCGGGCACGTCGATATCGAGGCACACCTCGGCATTGGGTGGCCGCTTGAGCCGGTTGTTGATATCCACCGAGGTAGTGCCCAGAGTGTGTTCACCTCGGGTTTCGATGGCCACATGGCAGGCTCGGGTGATAAAGAGGTCAGGGCGCACCAGATAGGCGATGGCGCAGAGATCGTGCATCTTGAGCCCAGTCTGCATGCTGCCACCGCGATAGTGGCCAAACAGGGCGTGAAGCATGGCACCGGTGCGGTTGAGGGCGGGCAGCTCTGCTATCATCTCGCCAGTCAGGGTGGCCCGGCTGGTGACGTCTAGCCCGCACATCACGATAGGCAGGCCGCTGCTGAAGACGATGTGAGCGGCCTCTGGATCTATGTAGATGTTGAACTCGGCGTTGGGGGTGTGGTTGCCTCGACTGGCCGAGCCTCCCATCAGCACGATCCGCGCGATCTTCTCCCGGCACTCTGGGTGCAGGGTGAGCAGCAGGGCGATATTGGTCAACGGCCCGATAGGCACCAGGGTCATGGCCTGTTCGCTGGCGAGCAGGGTGGCCTTCATGGCTTCTACGGCATGCATTGGCAGCGGTTGTTGCCCGGGCTCGACAAACTCGTAACCATCGAGGCCGGAGTGACCGTGGATATGGCTGGCATTGTCGAGGGGGCGCACGAGGGGCTGGCTGGCCCCTTGTGCCACCGGCACCTGTTTGTTGAAAAAGTGCAGCAGGCGCAGGGCGTTGCGTGTGGTCTTGCTGACCTCTACGTTACCGGCGACCGTGGTGACAAGTGTCAGCGCGATCCCGGGGTGAAAGAGAGCGGCGGCGATGGCAACGGCATCGTCGATGCCGGGGTCGGTATCCAGAATAATCGCGACAGGGTTCACGCTGTTCTCCTCGGTGTTAATCGGCTTGGCTGGCATCGTGGGGCCAGCAGCAGATGAAGGGGTCGACAATCTCGCGGGTCAGGCCATCGGTGAGACCAAGGTCGGTCAGGTGGGGCCCCGCATTGCAGGCGAGACAGGTTCCCTCGATGGCCTTGAAGACCCGGTAGGGGGGCTCCCACTCCGCCACCTTGCCGCTCACTTCGCGCAGAGCGTGGAAACTGGCGGCCAGCTCGCTGGCCGCCAGGTCGGAGAGCATGCCGGCGATGGGCATGGCAACGTGGGCCAGCACCTCACCTTGCTGAACGACCGCCATGCCGCCCCCGCTGGCGATCAGGGTGTTGGCGGCCAGCATCATCTCTTGCGGGTCGCGCCCCAGCACCACCAGATTGTGGGAGTCGTGGGAGTAGCTGGTGGCGATGGCCCCTTGCAGCTCGCCCCACCCTTCCAGCAGCGCCAGCCGGGTGCCCGCCTGATGGCGGCCATGGCGGTGTTGCACCGAGATGAGGCTAAATCCTGCCGGCACAATCACCTGACCATCCCGAACCTCAACCTCGGTTTCACTCCACTGGGTGAAGCGAGCCCCCTTGATGGTCTTGAAGCGGGCACGCCCCGCAGTCAGCCCGGGTACCCGAATGACAAAGTCCTCCGGCGTGCGCAGGGGGATCTGCATGGTATCGCGCGGCACCTGACAACCTGCGACAGGCTCGGAGGGCGTGAGAATGGCGCCATGGCGGGCGACCCGCTGGCCGCTGCTATAAACGAAGATCGGATTCAAGTCGGTGAGGTTGTCGAACACCACCAGATCGGCGTTGCGGCCAGCGGCAACCAGCCCCAGATCGTTGCGCTGCAGGCGGATGGCGGCGTTGAGGGTGGCCATCCGCAGCACGTCGGGCGCCGCCAGCCCCAGCTCAACCAGCAGTTTGACCAGCGCAATCATGCCTCCCTTCTCCAGCAGCATGTCGGGCGGCACATCGTCGGTACAGAGAGTGATTTGGGAGGAGAGGTGGGGCAGCTGTTTCAGCGCCGCGACGATCTCCGGCAGCAGATAGGGGTGGGAGCCGCGCAGCTGCAGGGTAAGCCCGGCCCGCAGCTTCTCCAGCGCATCGGCAGCCGAGGTGAGTTCGTGATCCGAGCTTACCCCGGCGGCCAGATAGGCTTGCAGCCGGTTGCCACTGAGGCCCCTGGCGTGCCCCTCAATCAGGGCATTGCGCTGCAAACCGGCGTGCAGGATGCCGGTCATCCGTTCGCTGCCGCCCAGCACCCCCTGCATGTCCATCACCTCGGCGATCCCCGCCACCTCCGGCCACTCCAGCATGGTAGCCATCTCGGGGCCGTGGAAGTCGGCGCCAGACATCTCGAGACCCGGCGTCGAGGGGACGCTGGAGGGGGCGGCGCAGATGATCCGCAGTGGCAGATTGCGGCTGGCGTCGATGGCGTAGCGCACCCCCGCCAGCCCGAGCACATTGGCCAGCTCGTGGGGATCCCAGAAGATGGTGGTGGTGCCCTGGGCGACCACCACATCGGCGTAGCGCTCCGGTGTCAGGTGGGAGCTCTCCACATGGACATGGCTGTCGATCAGACCGGGCGAGAGATAGGCGCCAGCCAGGTCGTGGGTCTCGTGTGCCTGCTGGAAGGTGCCGACCGGATGAACGCTGGCGATCAGCGGGCCGACCAGCCCCACGTCGACGGGGCGGATCTCGCCAGTCACCATGTCGACCAAGTTGGCGTTGGTCAGCAGCAGATCGAAGGGTGCTTCGCCGAGGGCTGCCTGCACGGCGCGGCGGCGCGAGTTGAGGGATGCATCTTGTTCACACATGAAGGAGATGGCCTGACAAGGGGAATAATGGGCCCACTTTAGGGAGGGGATTGGCCCGTGCATAGCGCAAAGAATTTATAACTGGATAAGAAAGGGTTATGCTGCTGCAAACGTTTTTCTCCGGTTGTCGATTTCATGTCCGAACCTTGGCGCCGTCTGCCTGCGCTCTCTCTCAAGCAGATCCAGTATTTTGTCACCCTGGCCCAGCTGCGCCACTTCACCGAAACGGCCAATCAGATGGCCATCAGCCAGCCTGCTCTGAGTAGTGCCCTGCGCCAGATTGAATCTGTACTCGGCGGCAAACTTTTTCACCGCACCGCGCAGGCGGTCACCCTGACCGAACAGGGGGAGGCGATCCTGCCCCACGCCAAGGGGCTGCTCAATGTGGCCCACGCCGCTTTTGCCGATATGCAGCAGGTGATGGCAGAAGGTGGTGATGGCACCCTGCGCATCGGTCTGATCCCGTCGGCCTGCACCCTGATGTTTCCGCTGGCGGCCGCCCGTCTGCAGCAGCAGTTCCCGGGCTTGCGGGTCGAGTTTCAGGATCACACCAACGACGGTCTGCTGCAGGCGCTGGCCGAGGGGTCTCTGGATGCGGGGATAGGCGTGCTGGATGGCGAGTTGCCCGATTCGCTGGAGGTGACGCCGCTGCTGGACGATGCGCTGGTGGCGGTGATCAACCGGCAGGATCCGCTGGCAGGGGAAGAGGCCATCAGCTGGCAGGCGCTGACCCGCCGCGACATCGCCCTCTTTGCCAGAGGCAACGTCAGCCGGCAGGTCAACGGACTGGCCCAGAGCCAGCTGCCCGGGCTCAAACCCAGATACACCACAGATTATGTCGAGACGCTTTACGGCCTCGTGCGTTCCGGGCTGGCGGTTGCCATCCTGCCCGGGCTCTATGCCGCGCACCAGTGCGATCCCCAGCTCAAAGTCGTGGCGTTGCACGAACCGGTGCTGAGCCGCACCCTGGCCCTGATGTGGGCGAAGGGGCTCTCCCGTTCAACCCGTATTGATGAGGGGCGCGCGTTGCTGCGTCAGGTCATCATGGCGCAGTACGCCGCATCCTCCTCTCGCTAACCGGCTGCAGGGCTGGTGACAGGAGCTGTCCGATGGCCGCTTGACTCTGACAGGAGCAAGTTGTTGCAACTGCCTTTGGTTGCTCTCCTCCACTTCTGATATTTCACCGGTTTCCCCTTCTGATTCAATTCGTTGCATCGGTGGCTCTGCCTGCATTCCTGATTTGGCGCGACTTGAGTAGCATAGGTGGCGATTGCCTCCCATCTGGCGCTGGCCACGCTGCTTTGTATAGTGCCGGTGGAATTAATCAGGTTTGACAGGAGTACCCATGGAGATGAATTCGCGCGCGCTTCGCGCACTGGCCCTGTTGGGCGCCTTGCTCGCTGGCAGTACGACCGTGCACGCCTCCGAGACCCTCAATACCATTCTCGGTGGCGGCGCAGGCGGGGTGGCGGGCACCATGATCGGCAAGGAGTTGGGGGGCGATACCGGTGCGCTGGTTGGTGCGGCCATTGGCGGCGCAGCTGGTGGTGCGGCGACGGCCAACAAGGGCAACAAGAATGAAGCGGCCCTTGGCGGCGCGGTGGGGGCGCTGGGCGGTGCTGCCATCGGCAAGAGTGTCGGTGGCGATACCGGTCAGCTGATCGGCGCCGGGGTCGGCGGGGCGAGCGGTTCAGCCATCGGTGCCAAGACCGGCGATGGCCACAAGAGCCAGGATCGTTATTACGATGATGACGATGATCATCACCATCACAAGCACCACAAAAAGCACAAGAAGCATAAAAAACACAGATGGCATGACGACGATTGATGCGTGTGCAGTGAGTGAGTGCGGAAGATGCAAAACGGGGCCTGTTGGCCCCGTTGTGCATTGTGTGGTGACTCGATCGTGCAGTCACACCAGCCGGTGCTGGCGGCGACCGGCGGCAAAGGCGTTGATGTTGTCGATCAGCTGGTCGGCCAGCCGCTGCATCGACTCCTCGCTGGCCCACGCCACATGTGGGGTGAGGATGAAGTGGGGGTATTGCAGCGCCTTCATCAGGGGATGGTCGGGGGGCGGCGGTTCGACGCTTGCCACATCGAAACCGGCACCGCCGAGGCGGCCGTTGGCCAGCGCCCGCAGCAGCGCCTCCTCATCCACCAGACCGCCACGGCCGACGTTGATCAGCAGGGCGCCCGGTTTCATCAAGCCCAGCTCCCGCTCGCCAATCAGGTTGCGGGTGTAAGGGGTGAGCGGGCAGTGCAGGCTGATCACATCCGAGCTTTGCAGCAGCTCGTCGAGCGGCAGGCGATCTTCGTCGTGGCTGCCACCGATCTGGCTCTGTGCATAACGCACCGTCATCCCCATTCCCTTGGCCCGCTCGCCGAGCGCCTGACCGAGGGTTCCCTTGCCGATGATGCCAAGCTGCTTGCCGTGCAGATCCATGATGTTGTGGTCGAAGAAGCAGAACTGACCGCTCTGTTGCCAGCGCCCCTCCAGCAACGACTGGCGCCAGCAGAAGAGGTTGCGCGACAGGGCCAGCATCAGCGCCATGGCGTGTTCCGGCACCGAGGGGCCCGAGTAGTTGCGGATATTGCACACCCCGACGTTGGCGGCGCGGCACGCCTCCAGATCCACGTTGTCGCTGCCGGTGGCGGCGAGCGCTATGAGTTTGAGCTCCGGTAGCTGGGCCAGCTCGGCGGCGCCGATCCGTACTTTGTTGATGATGGCAATACTGGCATCTTTCAGCCGCTCGACTACCTGTTCCGGGGCCGTGCTGGGATAACTCTGCCAGTGGTGGGGGAAGTCGGGATGACGCAGGGTGATGCCCGCATCCAGGGTATCGCTGTCGAGAAATACGATTTGCTGCATGGTCCTTCCTGCCATTTTTCCGGTGTCGAGGGATCATGATGCCAAACAGGATACAGTCATTGCCAGCTCGCCGCTGTGTCATGACTGGGCTTTATCCGGCAGATGTGAGCTTGCGCGCTTTATTGCGCCACGCTAGCGGCCGGTTTAGAGCCAGCCCAGATGGTTGAGCCAGCCCTGAATGCGGGTGGGGGTCTCCTCCAGCTCCATCAGGGCGTAGGGGCGATAGTTGAGCTTGTGGCTGCGCCGGCTCTCGGTTTGGCGCGCCTCGGCCGCCAGCAGCGGCCAGCGGCCGCCATCCTCCTGATAGAGATCCAGAGTAGGGATGGAGCCCTGCGCTATCTCTTTTGCGAGGATCTGGTTGCTCTGCTGGTCGGGGAAGAAGCCATCGAGCAGCACCAGCGCATCGGGGGCGGGCAGCTGTTCGCTGGCGATAAGGTTGGCGGTCCAGGCGGCGCCGGTGCCTTGCGCCAGGATCAGCTTGAAGCCCCCCTCCTGCAGCTTGGCATCGGCCAGCTTGCTGATCCGCTCGGCAAACTGCTTGCGAAACTCATCGCTGTTTTTCGCTTTTTTCTCGGCGGCTGGGTCCAGTTCGGTCTGCTGGGGGGAGGGCAGCAGCAGCAGGGTATCAAAGCCCAGTCGGCTGAGGGCGCGAGTCAGTTGCCAGAGTTGGCCGCTGCGCTGCCAGTCGGGCAGTAAAATGGCGAGCCCCAGATAGTTTTCACTGTCGTGTTTGGCGAACAGCACCGTCTGCTTGTCGATCTGGGTAGCATCGGGCAACCCTTTCCAGTCGCTGGCTTGCCAGTGGTCGAGGGGCATAGGTTTGGCAACGGGGGGGGCGACCTCGCTCGCCTCTGCCCCATGGCCAGCCAGCAAGGTCAATAACAGCAGTGATAAGGATAATCTGGCCATAGTGTGCTCCCCCGGTTATCTGGGTTAGCGGCGGCGGCGGGATTTTCTGAAGGCGGGCGGTGTGATGGCAACTCGGAGGCAATAAAAAAGCGAGCCGGTGGCTCGCTTTTTTGTAATCAATTCAAAGCGGTCAATTAGTTGACGCGACGCTTGAATTCGCCGGTGCGGGTATCGATTTCGATCTTGTCACCGATCTCTACGAAAGCGGCAACAGCCAGCTCGTAGGTAGTGCCTTTCAGACGGGCAGGCTTGGTCACTTTACCGGAGGTGTCGCCACGGGCAGCCGGCTCGGTGTACTCAACTTCACGCACGATGGTGGTCGGCAGTTCTACGGAGATGGCTTTCTCGTTGTAGAAAGTCACTTCGCAGATGTCTTCCATGCCGTCTACCAGGTAGTTCAGCACGTCACCCAGGTTGTCTTTCTCTACGTCGTACTGGTTGTACTCGGTGTCCATAAAGACATACAGGGGGTCGGAGAAGTAGGAGTAGGTGCACTCTTTACGTTCCAGCTGAACAACGTCCAGCTTGTCGTCGGCCTTGAAGACGGTCTCGGTAGCGCTGCCGTTCAGCAGGCCCTTCAGCTTCATTTTGACCACGGCGGAGTTACGGCCGGATTTGTTGAATTCAGCCTTTTGAACCACCATCGGCTCGGTGCCGATCATGACTACGTTACCAGCGCGGATTTCCTGTGCGGTTTTCATGTAAAAAATTCCTGTTCGTGAAACGGACGGATAAAAACTGCCAGATTATATACGGCTTTCTAAAAATTTCACCAACCGTGTGACGAGATCCCCATCCCGGAGCAACTTCTGTGACCAGCTTCGCCCATGTTGCTGCCAAATGGCGCTATATCGTGGCCATTGGGTCCAAAGTTCGCGGCAATCTTCACCACGGTTGAGAGCCAGATTAAAGCGGCGCAGCCATTGGCCGCACTCGGCGGGTAGATCGGATAAGTAGTGGTCAAGGAACTGCTCCAGCTTGACCAGATGGGCCTCCTCCTCCTGTTGGTAGATGTGCCAGAGGAAAGGACGTGCTGCCCACTGGGCCCGCACGAAGGAGTCCTCCCCGCGCACCAGATTGAGATCGCAGCTCCACAGCAGTCGATCGTAACCGGCCTGATCGGTCATCGGCAGCAGCTTGATGGTGAGGTTGCCCGAGTGGAGCAGATCCCCCGCCCTGGCGGTGGTGATGGTATCTTCAAGGCTCGCGCCGCGCAGCACATCTTGCAGCGAGCGCCCCAGCGGCAGCAGCAGGGTGACGGGCGTGGTGCTCTGGCACCAGCTCTCGACCAGGCTTTGCAGTGCATCGCTCTCGTAGGTAAAGAGACTGACCCGCAGCTCGTTCTCTTGTCTGGGCGGCAAACCGAGGCTGGCCCAGTAGGCGGTAAGTCCCGCATCATCTTGCTGCCACCGCTCCTGTTCGGCGATGAGGTCGTGCTCGCACAAAAGGCCGCCGGTTTTAGCGGTAAAGCCTGGGAAGAAGAAGTATTTGTTGAGGCTTTTATTGCCAACCCGCTGGGGCGAGGCGAGGCCGTGGCAATCCTCTACCCAGCTCTCCGCCGAGAGGTACTCCAGATTGATCCAGCATGGGGGGCTGGGTTGGCTCGCCATCAGCTCTATGAAGAGGTTGGGCAGCTCGCAGGCAAAAGCCTCGATCACCACTCTGGCCGGGGTCATGTCGGTCGGCAGGGTCTCATGCCAGTGCTGGATATAGATGCCATCGACCCACTGGCCATCCTGCGCTGGGTCGAGCTTGGGGCAGATGCGGGCGAAACTTTCCAGATCGTCCACCCAAAGCCGCACCTGAACCTCATTGCCATGTGCCGCAATATTCCCCTCCCGCTTTAACTGGCGGGCAAGTCGCCAGGTGACGCCGATGTCACCGAAGTTGTCGACGACGCAACAGAAGATATCCCAGTCAAACGGGGGCAGGGGAGTGGTCATGGCTCGGGGTTCCAAATGCAAAAAACCGGTGCGCAGGGTAGCACACCGGTTGACTGGCTTCTAACCGTCAGCGCGTGACGGTCGCTGCGGCAGGTTACTCCTTGCCGTAGACGTTGTTCTCTTGCTCACGTACCCGGATAAAGGTGGTGCGTTTGGTGAGCTCTTTCAGCTGGCTGGCGCCCACGTAGGTACAGGTGGAGCGCACGCCGCCCAGAATGTCGCGCACGGCGTTCTCGACCGGGCCGCGGTAGGGCAGCAGCACGGTTTTACCCTCGGAGGCGCGGTATTCGGCGACACCACCGGCGTGCTTGTCCATGGCGCTGGAGGAGCTCATGCCGTAGAACTTCATGAAAGGCTCACCGTCTACATCGACGATCTCGCCACCGCACTCCTCGTGGGCTGCCAGCATGCCGCCCAGCATCACGAAGTCGGCGCCGCCGCCGAAGGCTTTGGCGACGTCGCCCGGGCAGGTGCAGCCGCCGTCACCGACGATCTGGCCGCCGAGGCCGTGGGCCGCATCGGCACACTCGATGATGGCAGAGAGCTGAGGGTAGCCGACGCCGGTCTTGACGCGAGTGGTACAGACTGAGCCCGGGCCAATACCGACCTTGACGATGTCGGCGCCGGAGAGGATCAGCTCTTCGACCATCTCGCCGGTCACCACGTTGCCCGCCAGAATGACGTGGTTGGGGCAGGCTTCACGAATTTTGCGCACGAACTCGACGAAGTGTTCGGAGTAGCCGTTGGCCACATCGACACAGATGAAGCGCAGCGCTTCGGACATGGCGAGGATTTGGCGGGTCTTGGCGAAATCTTCAGCCGAGGTGCCGGTGGAGACCATCACATGGCCCAGCAGCGCCGGGTCGGTCTCGTTGACGAAAGCTTGCCACTGCTCAAGGCTGTAGTGCTTGTGTACCGCGGTCATCATCTCGAAACCGGCCAGCGTGCGCGCCATGGCGAAGCTGCCGACGGTATCCATGTTGGCGGCGATAACGGGTACGCCTTGCCATTGGGTCTGAGTGTGTTTGAAGGTGAACTGACGGGTCAGGCTTACTTGGGAACGGCTCTTGAGAGTAGAGCGCTTGGGGCGGAACAGGACATCCTTGAAACCGAGCTTCAAGTCTTCTTCGATACGCATTACAAATTCCTTATTGAGCCTTGTTGAAAGTCACTTTTGCAGTGGCAAATTTTCGGCAGGCGCAAAAAAACCGGTGGTTTTCAGGCCCTCCGGTTTACAACAGTGTAGGCAAAAATCCCTTCAGAACAAGACTGATAATTTGTAAATCCTTGTGGTAGCCTTTGGCGTCACAACCTGAGGTTAACCACCAGTTTCATCCAGCACCGTTCGGTGCCTTGCTCTCCTGCGATATTCCCGCTCGCTTGGGCCGCCGTTCGGCCACTCTTTGTCGTCTCTCTCCTGACCCGCCAGATATTATCCAACTAACTGAAATAAATCGGATTGACCCACAATGGGACTGTGGTAGATCTGGGCGCAGGATTGACAAGGCAGGGCAGTAAAATGGGCAAGATGATGGTGGGGATCACCCTGATGCTGGCACTGTGTGGCAGTGCGCTGGCTGAGACCCCGACCACCTATGGCTGGATCGAGAAGGGGCTTATTTTGCCTACCGGCGTGGCGGTAAAGATGAAGCTCGACACCGGGGCGCTCACCTCTTCCCTCGATGCACGCTCCATCACCAGATTCAAACGGGATGGCAAGCCCTGGGTGCGCTTCATGCTGGTGGTGACCGATGCCGACAGCGGCAAACTGGTCAAGCAGCAGTTCGAGAGGCGGGTCGAGCGCAGCGTGACGGTACGTGGGGCGGGCGGCATGGAGCAGCGGCCAACGGTGACCATGTCCATCTGTCTGGGGGACAAGGTGTATGAGGAGTGGTTTACCCTGCGGGATCGCAGCAAGATGATCTATCCGGTGCTGCTGGGCCGCCGCTTGCTGGCGGAGCTGGGCCCGGTGGATGCCAGTCGAACCTTTACCGTGCAGCCAGATTGTCATTGAAAAAAACAGCCCGCATCGCGGGCTGTTTGCTTATCGCTTATCTTGCCGGAGGTTGCGGGAGCAGCACACTCACCTCCAGTCCTCCTTCCGGTCGGTTGTGGACATCGAGGTCGGCGCCGTGCAACTGGGCGATACGTGAAACGATGGCCATGCCGAGACCCACGCCATCCCCCTGCTGGGGATTGACTCGAAAGAAGCGTTCACACAGCCGGCTCAAGGCGTTGGTGGGGATGCCGGGGCCGTTGTCGCTCACATCCACCCTCACCCGGTTACCCTCTCGCTGAACTCGCACCCTGATCTCGCCCTCCGGCTGGGTATAGCGCAGCGCATTGTCGATCAGGTTGCTGAACAGCAGCTCGAGCAGGGTGGCCTGCCCCATCACCAGCTGCGGCACTTCACACTCCAGCGACAGCTGCTGATCCTTCTTGAGCGCGATGGGTGCCAGGGTCGCGAGGGTGCCTTGCAGCAGGTGTCCCACCTCCAGTTCGGTCAGTACCAGTCCCTGCTGGTTGTCGATACGGGCCTGGGTCAGCAGTTGGCGGATCAGCCGATCGCTGCGGTCGAGTGCCTGCAGCATTTTGTGCAAGGATTGCTGGCGGCTCTCTTCATCTTCGGCAGCCAGGGCATTTTCACTGTGGATCCGCAGCACCGCCAGCGGGGTGCGTAGCTCGTGTGCCGCCTCGTTGGTGAACTGCTTCTCCCGCTCTATGGTCTCTGCCAGCGCCTGCATCAGGCGGTTGATCTCGTTGGTGAGGGGGGTCAACTCCTGAGCGCTTATCTTGAGGCTGAGTGGGCTCAGGTTGGCGGGGTGGCGTTCGCTAATGGCCTGTGCCAGTTGGCGCAGTGGTGCCAGCCCGCGGGTGATGAGCCACCAGAGCAGGGCCAGCAGGAACGGCAGGGTGATCAGCAGCGGCAGCATGGTAAGGGTGGCCATCTTGCTGGCCAGTTCGCTGCGCTCGTCGTCCCGCTCGGCCACCACCAGCCAGGTCTGCTTCTGCTCGTTGTAGAGGGTGAAGGTGCGCCACTGATGTCCATCCTTCTCTACCGTGTTGAACCCGAGAGCCAGCTCAACCAGTGGCTGGGCCGGAGCGCTGGGGGCACGCAGCAGCAGGCCGCCCTTTCCATCGAGGAGCTGGAAGTAGAGGTTACGTTCGAACTCGTGGCCGTAGGGAGTGAGTTCCCGATCTTCGCCGGTCAGGTTGAGGCCGGGATCTTTTTGCCACTCGTCGGGATTTTGCGCCTCCCACTCCTGATAGACGGTGCCGTTGGCGGGCAGTTGCCCCTGCTGTGCCAGGTAGCGGACCAGCAGCTGGTTGGTGATACGGGCTGACTGGGCGAGGCGGGCATCAAACAGCTCCTCCATCTCGTGGCTCGCCTCCATGTAGCCGATAAAGGCACTGATGGTGAGACTCAGGCTCACCAGCGTCAGGATGCCGGTGAGCAGAAAGCGGCGAATGGAGCGGGGACGTTTCATCGTGCTGATGTCCGGCTTGGTTGTTCGAGCTGGGGAATGATGTAGCCGACTCCACGAATATTGCGGATGAGGTCGCTGTAGAACTTCTTGCGCAGATGGTGGATATGCACCTCCACCGCGTTGCTCTCGGCACCTTCATCCCAGCCATAGAGGCTCTGTTGCAGCTGATCTCGACTAAGTACCCGGCCGCTCTGGCTGATCAGCTCCTGCAGCAGCTTGTATTCGTGGGGGGTGAGTTTGACCGCCTCCCCCTGATAGGTGACCTGCTGGGATTCGGGATAGATGAGAATATCGCCATACTCCAGTACTGCCTGGGCCTGCCCCTTGCTTCGGCGTACCAGGGCGCGCAGACGGGCGTTGAGTTCCTGCAGGGCGAAGGGTTTGACCATGTAGTCGTCGGAGCCGGCATCAAGGCCGATCACCCTATCATCCAGCGCATCGCGGGCGGTGAGGATCAGCACCGGCAGCTGGTGGCCTTCCCGGCGCAGTTTGCGCAGCAGGCTGAGGCCGTCGATGTCGGGCAGGTTGAGATCGAGGATCAGGGCGGCGAACTCGTCACTTTTGAGGGCAGCCAGAGCGGGCAAGCCCTGTTGCAGCCAATCCACCGTGTAGCCGCTATGGCGCAGGGCATCCTGCATACCGTCACCCAGCATCACATCATCTTCTACCAGCAGGATCCGCATTCTTTTCTCCCTTTTTTGTCGGCTGTGGCGATGTGGTTCAGTCGCCAAGGTTGACCGTGGCATAAAGAACGCTGCCCACCAGTATGCAAGCTGGTGGGCAGAGTTTAAATAGATCTTTGATCCATCAGGGGTTTATAGCTTTGCCAGCCGTTCGCGGATCTCCATTCTGCGCCCTTCGTCGGCCACTTCCCGGCCCGGGCGGGCCGGGGCGGCCAGCGCCTTGTCGAGGTAGGTTTTGGCCTCGGCCTTGCGCCCCTGATCCAGCAGGAAGTCGCCATAGAAGAAGTTGGGGTCGATGCCATCCGGATTGATGGCCAGCGCCTGCTTGAGCAGTTGCTCCGCCTTCTCGTCATCACCGAAGCCGACCGGCCAGCCGGGTACCTGATAGTAGAGAGAGCCCAGACTGGTGTAGGCAGAGCCGTCCAGCGCCTTGGGGTCTTGCTTGAGCGCCAGCTCCAGCTTGGCTTTGGCCTCTTTCACCAGTCCCAGTGCCCCCAGCCCCCCTTTGGCCCCCGCCCAGGTGCTCTTGACGATGGCAGACCAGATCAGCAGATCGGCGCGAAAAGGCTCCTTGGCGCTGGCCGTTTCGGCCCGGGTGCTCAGGGTCTCGAGGCAACTCTCTTTCGCTTTGCCGGTCTGTTGATACTGGCAAACTGCCCACTGCTGCTGGATGGGCGCGAGAGCATCATCCGCGGCCATGACCGAGGTGGAGCCCAGCAGGATGGCGATGGCACAAGCGGTCACTGATTGACGGACAAAGTTCATATTAATGCTCCTTCTTGGTCGGGATCGGGCGAGAAAAGTCTGGTTGCGGCGCACTGTTGGCGCATACATCAGTCGTCCCTGGCTGAAGATGTCGGGCATAACGCTTGATGATCGGCAGCTGTCTGGCCAACGCCTTGTCGACGATGCCGGGCAGCAGGGCATTGAGTCGTACGAACAGTTTTTCCGGCCAGCCGAGCCAGCTGCGGCGGGTCTCGTTGCACAGGGCGATGATGGCCTCTTCGGCTACCTCTTGCGGGCTGTCAGTCTGGGTGCCGAGCGCTGCATTCATCTCGTAGGCGGCCTCGGAATTGAGCTTGGTGCGGGTGGCGCGCGGAGCAAAGTGCAGCACCTTGACGCCGCTCCCCTCCAGCTCCCGTCCCAGCGCCTCGCTAAAGCCGCGCAGGGCAAATTTGCTGGCGCAGTAGACGCTGTAACCGGGGTAGCCAATGCTGCCCAGGCTCGACCCCATGTTCATGATGATCCCCGGCTTGCGCAATCTGGGCAGCAGGGCGCGGGTGAGCTGGATTGGCGCCTCGATATTGAGCAGCAGCTGGCGCTCCACCTGCTCAAAGCTCTGATCTTCCAGCCAGGCAAACTGGTTGCAGCCAGCGTTGTTGATCAGGATGTCGAGTCCATTCTCCAGCGCCGGGTGTTGCAGCAGCTTGGCTCGCTCCTGTGCAGAGCCGAGGTCGGCGAGCACCACCTGATGGCGCTCGGGATGCGGCAGTGACTTGCACTGCCGTTCCAGCACAGGAGCACGGCGACCATGCAGCAGCAGGTGGGCCCCCTGGGCCGCCAACTCCTGCGCGAGCTCTTCACCTATGCCACCGCTGGCGCCGGTGAGCAGCACGAGTTTCCCTTCAAGGTTCATGGTGTGGGTTCCCTTTTTGCTGTCTGCTGCCAACTTATACAGTGGCGGTGAGGTTGTAGAGCATCTCGCCATAGAGACGATAAACCACCTTGGCCCCGTGAATGATGGCTGCTTGATCCGCCGGGCTCTCGACCCGATCCATCAGGGATTCAAAGAACTTGAGGTGCTCCTGATCCAGGGCGCCGTGGGAGCTCAGGTAGCTCATCGCCTGGGGTGGCAGGCCGAGGCCCTTTTTCAGCTGGTCGGCGACGGTGAGGGCGATGGCCACGCTGGTGCCTTCCAGCACCTGTACCATGCCGAAGAAACCCATGGGGTTGCCGCGCTGGATCTGGTCGTAGAGAAAGGCCACCATCAGCTCGATGGGCAGCCCCGGTTGGCCGTGGCGCACTGCCTCGGCATCACCGCCACAGGCGCGGATGTCATTGAGGATCCACTCCTGATGGCCATACTCCTCGTCGATGTATTCGGCAATGGCGCCGCGCACCCACTCGTACTCCTGACCCAGCTTGCCGCCGGTTGCCATCAGCAGCGGGACCGTGTGGCGCACGTGGTAGTAGGCCTGCGCCAGAAAGGCGAGATAGGTGTCACGGCTGATGTCGCCACGGCGGCAGGCTTCGATAATGGGGGCGTTGAACAGATGCTCACGCTCACTTGCAGTTGCTTGTTGCAGAGTCTGATAGAAGCTCATGACGATTCTCCTGTAAGGCATTGGCTGATTTGCCGGGAAAAGTGTTGGTAAATCTCGTTGCGACGTGGGCGCCCGTTGGCGGTCAGCAGGCCGGGATGCTGGTCGAGTGCCACCGGCAACCAGTGGTGCAGCCGGGCATAATCGGGCAGCCGCTGGTTCAGACCTGCGATCTGGCGTGGCAGATCCGCCTCTTTGCCCGGCAGGGGTTGGATCAGCGCCACGTTGGCGGGTTGACCATCGCCAAACACCACGATGCGGGCGATGGCGGGGCAAAGCTGTGCTTCGGCCTCCACCCACTCGGGTGAGAAGTTGCGGCCAAAGGCGGTGATCTGGACATTCTTCTTGCGCCCGGTGATATGGAGGTAGCCCTCATCGTCCAGATGACCCAGATCGCCAGTGGCAATCTGTTCGGGAGTCAGTTCGTTGCTGCCGAGATAGCCCAGCATGGCGCTGCCGCTCACCATAATTTCGCCATCGGTGGCAATGGAGACCTGACAGTGGGGCAGTGGACGCCCCACGCTGCCGGGCTTGTCAGCATCCGGACTGTTGAGTGCCACCACGGAGCCGCACTCCGAGAGGCCATATCCCTCATACACCGGCAGGCCGAGCTGGCGGGCGTGTTTGATCTGGTCGGGAGCCACCTTGCCGCCACCGACGGCAATAAAGCGCAGACTCTTGAGCTGCTGGGCCAGCACTGGGGTGCTGGTGCAGAGCGCCAGCAGCAAGCGCAGCAGTTCGGGCACCAGCACCAGACTGTGGGTCGGCCAGCGCAGCAGGGCCTCCCCCAGCATGGCTGGATTGAGCGAGCTGGAGCCGGTGAAGCCGAGTTCGCCGAGGGACGGAATGCGACTGCAAGCGCCGGTCAGCAGCGGCACATAGAGGCCGGTGATGTTCTCAAGCAGGGTCGCCAGCGGCAGCAGGGTCAGGTGTTTTTCCACCTTGGCTAGCGCGACCCGCTCAGCCAGCGCATGGCTCACCGCCATCATCTGGCTCAGTGACAGGCAGACGCCCTTAGGCTGGCCCGTAGTGCCGGAGGTGTAGGTGATCTTGGCGGTGCCTTTGGGCAGCGCCGGTCGATTGGCTGGTGTGTGGCGCCAGAGCGGCAGCTCTCCGGTGATCAGCGAGAGCGGCTCGGCGGCATGCCACCCCTGATGATGTGGGCCCACCAGCGCATCGGCGCCGCTGCTCTCCAGCAACCAGGCCTGCTGGGCCTGACTGAAGAAGTGGGGCACCGGGATGACCACGATACCGGCACGGGTGCAGGCGAGATCCAGCAGCGCCCAGGGCAGGCCGTTGTCCAGCTGCAGAGCCAGACGATTGATGTCGAGCTGTTGCAGTTGGCTGGCCAGACGCTGGATCTGTTGCCACAGGGTCTGATAATCGAGACGCTGCTGGCTGCTCACTAGTGCAGGCGACTGAGGATCCTCGTGGGCATGTTTGGCGATGGCGTCGAACAGGCTCATTGGGCGCACCTTTTTTGATTGGTCAGGTTGTCATTACTCTTGCTGGTATCGTCAAACAGGGTCGGCATGGGGGCCAGCAGATTGAGCAGCAGGCTGCTCTGGGCCAGCACCTCGCGCCCCTGATTGATGTCGCCCACCATCACCTTGGGTTGGCAACGGTAGTACTCACCCCAGGCATCGGCGTCGGCCCCCACCTGATGGGCCTGGGCGGGGGCCAGCTCCACCGGGTTGAGTTGCAGGCGGGCAAAGCTGTTGCGCAGCTTGGCGGTGCCGGTAAAGACCACGTAGTCGAGGGCGTTTTCACACAGCAGACGACACAGGGCCGCAAACATCAGGCGGGCATTGCCCGGTTCGCTGCAGGCCAGATTGCCCACTTCGATAATGCGGTGGCGTGCCGGATAGACCCCGAGGCGGGTGTTGATGGCCGCCTCGATGGGTTGCTCCAGATACTGTTCCAGATAGAGAGTCCCCTCACTGGCATGATTGAGACCACAGGCACCGACCAGCGTCCCGTCTGCCCGATAGAGACCCAGCAGGCAGGGGAGAAAATGGGGAATACGGGCATTGAACTCACGGGTGTAGGCGGCCTGGATATAGGTTTGCAGCGCCATGACCTGCTGCGGGGACTCGGCCAGGATCAACCGGTAGGGTGCTTGGATCTCAATGGTCATGGGTGACTCCTTCTCTTGCGATGGTTTGAGAGTAAAAGGGCAAACTTAAGAAACCCTTAAGGAGCAAAAAAAGTTGTCAGCGAGGCAGCGGGCAGGCAATCTGCGCCGCTGTTATCCAACAGGAAGCACCCAAGAGGAACCGTCATGTCATCCAACGTCTGCTGCCCCCTGTGTGCCAGTCATCGCAGTTATCCCCTGCCGGTGGCAGGCAAGCGCTATCATCGCTGCCTCGCGTGCGAGCTGGTCTGGCTGGATGAGGCGGATCATCTGGATGAGACTGCCGAGAAGGCGGTTTATGACAGTCACGACAACCGGGTGGATGATCCCCGTTATCGCACCTTTCTGATGCGGGCATTTGGCGAGGTGTTGAGCCGGGTGCCGACTCCTGCCTGCGGCCTCGATTTTGGCTGTGGCCCAGGCCCAGCGCTGGTGGCGATGGGGCGCGAGGCGGGTTACCAGATGGCGGGGTATGACAAGTTCTACGCCGATTTTCCCGAGTTGCTGACGCGCCAGTACGACTTCATCACCAGTACCGAGGTGATCGAGCATATCGCCGAGCCGCGTGCCGTGCTGAACAAACTGTGGGATTGCCTCAAGCCGGGCGGTGTGCTGGTGCTGCAGACCCAGCGGGTACTCGGTGACGAGCGGTTTAAAAACTGGCGCTATCGCCACGACCCGACCCACATCGTCTTCTTTTCCGAGGCATCATTTCAGGTGCAGGCCGCCAGCTGGCAGGCCGAGCTCAGCTTCCCCCACACCGATGTGGCGGTTATCACCAAACCTTGAACTGGGTGTATTCATTTGATCATGGATTGGGCATGCTGATCGCCTGACTTCTGGAACGGATGCCCTGTTTTCATGTCCATACCCCACATCTCACTGCAAGATGCCCGTCATCTGCAGCTGGCGGCGCAGGGGCTGCTCGTCCCCCGTCGCAGCAAGGCGACCCCGGCCAATCTGCTGGCCACCATTCGCCGAATGGCGTTGCTGCAGATTGATACCATCTCGGTGGTTGCCCGCAGCCCCTATCTGGTGCTCTTTAGCCGGCTTGGCCAGTACGAACCGAACTGGCTGGAGCAGTTGCTGGCCGACGGCGAGATCTTCGAATATTGGGCTCACGAGGCCTGTTTTGTACCCCGCGAGGATTACCGGCTGTTGCGCCACCGGATGCTCGACCCCGCGGCCATGGGCTGGAAGTTTTCGGCCAACTGGCTTGCAACCCATCAGCAGGAGATTGACCAGCTTATCGAGCGCATTCGTGACCATGGTCCGGTGCGGGCGATCGACTTTGAGCGCACAACAGGCAAGGGGAGCGGCTGGTGGGACTGGAAGCCGGAGAAACGCCATCTGGAGGTGTTGTTTACCACCGGTCAGTTGATGGTGCGGGAGCGGCGCAATTTTCAGCGGGTCTATGACTTGGCCGAGCGGGTCATTCCCGAATGGAGCGACCAGCTGCATCTGCCGAGTGTTGCAGAGGCGCAGCGGGATATGGTACGTGCCAGTTGCCGTGCGCTGGGGCTGGTCAAAACCGGCTGGGTTGCGGACTACTATCGGCTGCGGCGCGGCAAATATGATGTCCTGCTCCATCTGCTGGCGGACGAAGGTGAGCTGCTGCCGGTTCGGGTGGAGGGGTGGCAGCACGATGCCTTTGTGCACGTATCTCTGGCCGATGAGCTGATGCAGGTCAAGGAGGGCCGTCTCAAGGCAACCCATACCACGGCCTTGTCGCCGTTCGACCCGCTGGTGTGGGATCGCAAACGGGCCAGTGAACTGTTCAACTTCGACTATCGCATCGAGTGCTATACCCCGGCCCCCAAGCGCCAGTATGGCTACTTTGTGTTGCCCTTGCTCCATCGCGGCAAGCTGGTGGGCAGAATGGATGCCAAGGCCCATCGCCAGCAGGGGATCTTCGAGATCAAGAGTCTCTATCTGGAAGTCGGGGTGAGAGTGACTCGCACGCTTGCACAGGATCTGGTGAAAGCCCTGCACAAGCTGGCTGATTGGCACCAGACCCCGCAGCTTCGTTATGGTGCCATTCCGGCCAATTTGCTGGCGTTATGGCATGAAAGTGTTATTGACGAATGAGCGCTATCCCTTCTGGACTAAGCTGCAAGAGGAGAAAACAGTTCGGGAGCGGGAGATGAAACGAGCGGTGACATGGTTGACTGGGCTTGTGCTGGCTAGCCTCTCACCCGTGCTATGGGCACAAGGACCTGTGGTACGGATCTGTTTGGGGGAGGGCAACGAGTGGGCTCCCTTTACCTACTGGGAGCGCAAGGACGGGGTGCCCGATACCAGCCGTCTGACCGGTTCGGCGACCACACTCGTGCTCGATGCATTGGAAAAGAGCGGATTGTCATATCAGATCCGCTATCTTCCCTGGGCGCGGGTCCAGCAGGAGCTGGCAGACTATCGCCAGAATGGTCTGTGCGAGTTGACCTGGGATGCCAGTTACAAACCGGAGCGGGCCGAGTTTGCTTTCTACAGCGTTCCTCTCTATTACACCCGCCTCGGCTTTTTCTATCTCAAGCGTCGCTTCCCCGACGCACCAGATTTACAGATGGTCAATCGCTCACGTGTGTGCGGGGTGATTGGCTATAACTACACCCCCTACGGTTTGGCACAGGAGCCACGCAGGGTGAGGCAGTTACAGCAGGCGCTCGATATGCTGGAGCGGGATCGCTGCGATTTTCTGCCAAGCGAAATTGAACCACTGGTGAGTGGCATCAGTCTCGGGATTTACCAGAGCGAGAGTGGATTGCTCAACCTCGTCTTGCCCAGCCGAAAGCAGTTTTACCTGCTGGTCAGCAAGGGCTCCCCCCGCGCTCACGAGCTGGTGAACAACCTCAATCAGGCTCTGGTGGCGTTTCAGGAAGGAGGGCATGCCGACGAGGTGATGCGCCGTTTCTTGCCGCCGATGGAGTAGGTGCTCATCAGGAAATGCAGCTGAAAAGGGCCAGCCTGAGCAATCTTGCTGGCCCTTTTCAGCTGTTCAGGAGGATAAAAAAACCGGGCAGAGTGCCCGGTTTGGTCTATCAGTCAGATGTGATTACTGGAGTACCAGTACCATCAGCAGGCCGACGGTAATGGCAGATACCAGGAAGGCAAAGCCATAGAACACATAGTGGTGCAGCTTGGTGGTGTGGATCCCGAGATCATGCAAACCGTGGTAGATACGGTGCATGCCGTGCCAGATCGGCAGGGCGATGATCACCAGCAGGATGCAGGCACCCCACCAGGAGCTGGCGAATTCGAGCACGCGCTCGTAGCTCATGGTCTCTACGTCCATGATACCCATGGGTACCAGCAGACCGGTGATGAGGACAATGACCGGCAGCAGCATGGCAACGACCATGCCACCCGCACCAAACAGACCCCAGTAAATTGGCTCGTCAGAACGTCTCATTGTTTTCTCCTCAGGCCACGATGATCAGGACAAGCAGGGATACCACAGCCAGCGCCACATACTGGGCGATGACGATCGGTTTCTCCGGCACCAGGTCTTCACCACGGAAGATACGCATGGCTTTCGGCGCCAGTGCGAACCAGGTCTTGGCGTGGAACAGGCAGGCTGCCAGCGCAATCACATGGAACAGGATGGCGATCGGGCTTTGCAGGGATTCCAGCCAGCCGTTGAACGCTTCCTGACCCTGTACCAGACGCATCAGACCCCACATCAGCACAACAGCGTAGATGGAGACGAAGATACTGGTGCCTTCGCGGATCATGTAACCGGTGTAGAAGGCGTTCTTTAGCCACCAGTCTTTCTTCATTTCGCGGACGTAAGGTTTACGTTTGCTTTCAGTGTTGTTCATGGTCTCAATCCTGCTCTCAATCTGGCTTGAACATGGCGATCATGTAGTCCTTGGCACTCTCTACCTTGCCAAGCTGGATGGCCGCTGCCGGATCGACGCCCTTCGGGCACACTTCGGAGCAGTAGCCCACGAAGGTACAGCCCCAGACGCCTTCGTCCTGGCTGATGATGCGCATACGCTCTTTGGCGCCGGCATCACGGTTGTCGACGTTGTAGCGATAGGCCAGAGCCAGTGCCGCCGGACCGGTGAACTTCTTGTTGATGCCGTACTGCGGGCAGGCCGCGTAGCAGAGACCACAGTTGATGCACTGGGAGAACTGCTTGTACTTCGCCATCTCCGCCGGAGTCTGGATGTACTCGCCATCGCACAGGTTGCGCGGCTCGCTCGGGATGATGTACGGCTTGATGCTCTCCAGCTTCTCGATGAAATCGGACATGTCGACCACCAGGTCGCGCTCGATCGGGAAGTTGTTGAGCGGCTCGATGGTCATCTTGCCCGGCAGATAGTCGCGCAGGAACGCCTTGCAACCCAGCTTGGGCACACCGTTGACCATCATGCCGCAGGAGCCGCAGATCGCCATCCGGCAGGACCAGCGGAAGCTCAGGGTAGAGTCCAGGTGATCCTTGATGTACTGCAGGGCATCCAGCAGAGACATCTCTCTCTGGTATGGCACCTGGAAGGTTTGCATCCAGGGCTCGTTATCCTGTTCCGGACGGTAGCGCAGGATCTCAATTTCAATCATCTCAGCCATTCTTCTTAGCCTCGTCTTGTTTCTCACCCTCGGAGCCGTACACGCGTTTTGCCGGCTGGGACTTAGTGATCTTCACATCGGAGTAATCGATGGAGGGCGTTTCGCCATTGTTGTAGAACGAGAGCGTGTGCTTGAGGAAGTTCACGTCATCACGCTCTTCGTAACCATCCAGACGCTGGTGGGAACCGCGGGACTCTTTACGATTGATGGCGGAGTGAGCCATGGCTTCTGCCACGTCCAGCATGTAACCCAGTTCGATGGCGTACAGCAGGTCGGTGTTGAAGACAGAGGACTTGTCGTTGATCTTGACCTTCTTGTAACGGGCTTTCAGCTCGTTGATCTTGTCGATGGTGCCCTGCATCAGCTCTTCGGTACGGTAGATACCGACACCGGCTTCCATGGAGGTGCCCAGTTCGTTGCGGATGTCTGCCGGGTTCTCGGTGCCATCGATGTCGAGCAGGGAGAGATGCTGCTTGACCAGAGCCTCGGCCTTGGCGACCAGCGCTTCGGTATTGCCATGCTTCTGGGTCTTGGCGAATTCACCGGCTTGTTCACCAGCCAGCTTGCCGAATACCACGATCTCGGACAGGGAGTTGGAACCCAGACGGTTGGCGCCGTGCAGACCAACAGAGGCACATTCGCCAGCGGCGTAGAGGCCGGCCAGACGGGTGGCACACTTGTTGTCAGTCTCGATACCACCCATGGTGTAGTGGGCAGTCGGACGTACCGGGATAGGCTCTTTGGCCGGATCCACGTTGACGTAGGCTTTGGCCAGTTCGCAGATGAAGGGCAGACGCTCTTTCAGGTACTTCTCGCCAAGGTGACGCAGGTCGAGGTGAACCACATCGCCCATCGGGCCCTGGATCACGCGGCCTTTCTGCTGCTCTTGCCAGAATGCCTGGGAAACGCGGTCGCGCGGACCCAGTTCCATGTATTTGCTCTTCGGCTGGCCGATCGGAGTTTCCGGGCCCAAGCCGTAGTCTTGCAGGTAGCGGTAGCCATCCTTGTTGAGCAGGACGCCACCCTCACCACGACAACCTTCGGTCATCAGGATGCCGGTGCCCGGCAGACCGGTCGGGTGATACTGGACGAACTCCATATCACGCAGCGGTACGCCGTGACGGTAGGCCAGTGCCATGCCGTCGCCGGTGACGATGCCACCGTTGGTGTTGTAGCGATAGACACGGCCAGCACCGCCGGTTGCCACGATCACGGATTTGGCCTGGATGAAGCGGGTGATACCGTTCTGGATGTCGAAGGTCAGTACGCCCTGGACACGGCCGTCGTCCACGATCAGATCAAGGCAGAAATGCTCGTCGAAGCGCTTGATGCTCGGGTATTTGACGGAGGTCTGGAACAGGGTGTGCAGAATATGGAAACCGGACTTGTCTGCGGCGAACCAGGTACGGGGAACCTTCATGCCACCAAATGGACGCACGTTGGCTTTGCCATCCGGCTTGCGGCTCCAGGGGCAACCCCAGTGCTCCAGCTGGATCATCTCTTTGGTCGCGTTGTTGACGAAGTATTCCACTACGTCCTGCTCGCACAGCCAGTCACCACCGGAGACGGTGTCGTTGAAGTGGTTTTCGAGGGAGTCGTCATCACGGACGACACCGGCGGCGCCGCCTTCGGCAGCAACCGTGTGGCTGCGCATCGGGTAAACCTTGGAAATCAGGGCGATGTCCAGGTCTGGCTGTGATTCGGCTATAGCGATAGCGGCGCGTAAGCCGGTACCGCCAGCACCGATGATGGCCACATCGGTCTTGATAATATCCACATCTGCCTCCTTAGGGATAGATTTGCTGGGCACGATTTTGCTCTATGAAAAAAATTCAGGCTTGATGCAAGTCAAACTGCTAGGTTTTATTCCCTTTTTATTGGTTATTTTTCTATAAAACACCCAAATCCCTGGATGAAAATGTCGTTATTATCGTCATTTTTTGGTGTCACTGAGCAGTTGAACACCTAGCTACGAGCACTTTAACTTCTGGATTGTACGTAGTTTTCTTTCAATAAAATGCGAATCACCTCTCTTTTTAGGTACTCGCGAAAAAAATTTTAAGTTTTTTATTGTAATTTTTTAATGAGAATTATTGGTATTTATCTATTCGGATAGAAATAGGTAATCCGAAATGCTGCGGTGACCACGGCGGTGATCTGATAATTCCAGACGAATTACAAGGATTTCAAGGCGGGGTATTTGGCGGGTAATGTGAGATTACTCACTGAAAATTAAGCGCTATTTAGAAAAATAAAAGGGGCCTGTACGGCCCCTTTTGCTCATGCTCAAATGCGGAACATGCCGACCTGATTGCTCAGTTCACCCGAAATATTTTTAAGTTGTTCAGAGAGATGGCGTGAGCTGTCTGCATCTACTGCCAGTTCGTCCGAGACATCTTTCACCGCCTGAATGTTGCGGCTTACCTCGTCGGTGACGGCCCGCTGCTCTTCAGCCGCGCTGGAGATCTGGGTCGCCATGTCGGAGATCTGGTTGATCGAGGTGGTGATCTGTTCCAGCGCATGGGTGGCGTTGTTGGCGTCATCCACGCTGTTCTGGGCCAGCAGCTGGCCTTCGTGCATGGTGCTGACCGCCCCTTGGGTATTGCGTTGCAGGGTTTCGATCATATTGCGGATCTCGACGGTGGAGCTGTGGGTACGCTGTGACAAGACGCGCACCTCGTCGGCCACCACCGCAAAGCCGCGGCCCTGTTCGCCGGCACGTGCCGCTTCGATGGCGGCGTTCAGTGCCAGCAGGTTGGTCTGCTCGGCGATGCCCTGAATGGTGGAGAGGATGGTGTTGATCTCCTGAGCGTTTTTCTCCAGCTCCTGAATGATGTTGGAGGCCTGTTCCACCTGGGTGGCCAGATCGGTGATGGAGCGCTGGTTGCGGGCGATCACCTGCTTGCCATGCTCGCAGCTGCTGGAGGAGCTGCGGGCCGCTTCGGCGGTCTGCTCCGCGTTGCTGGCAACTTCGACCGCAGTGGCCGACATCTCGTGTACCGCAGTGGCGATCTGGGAGATCTCGTTTTGCTGGCGTGCCAGCCCCTGATTGGCCTTCTCCGCCATGCTGTGGGAGGACTTGGCCTGCTGGTTGAGCTGGCCGGAGGAGTTGGAGATATCCTGCACCATCACATGGATCCGCTCGATGAAGGTGTTGACGTGTTTGGCAACCGCGCCTACTTCATCCTCACGTTCAATCTTGATGCGGCGGGTCAGATCGCCGTTGCCACGGGAGAGATCGGCAATCGCTTCGCCCAGGGTTTTCAGAGGGGCCAGCGAGCTGTTGATGGCGACATAGGAGAAGCCTGCCACGATCAGTATGGTGATAAGCCCCTGAATGAGGGAGGAGGTAACCATGCGGCGTACCGACTGGTAGGCGATCTCTTCATCCACCATCATGCCGTAATACCAGTTGGTATTGGGAATGGCATTAAAGTCGTAGACCTCTTTCTTGCCGCTGATCACCAGCTCGTTGATCATGCCGTCATGGGCGACCTGATTGATGTAGGCCGCAGTCAGCTCCGGTGCCAGAGCGGTGGCGGATTTCAGGCTCAGGGAGGCATCGGGGTGCGCGATGATGGTGCCATTGCTGTCCACCAGCATGGCGTAGGTGCCCTCGGTGGTGACCGCAAGAATGTCCGAAATCAGTGAGCTGATGGAGACGTCACCGGCGATGACCCCCTGGGTATTGCCGCGCTGGAACGGCTCGGCAATGGTGACAATCAGCTGGCCGGTGGAGATATCGGCATAGGGGGCTGTGATGACCAGCTTGCCTGCGGCGGCCGCGTCCTTGTACCAGGGGCGTTGACGTGGGTCATAACCGGCAGGCAGGTCGGTTGGTTTGCTCTGGATCATCTTGCCGTCTGCGGTACCGGCATAGACCAGGTCGAAGCCACCGGCATTCATGGACTGGGCCAGATGACTGATGGGCTCGTCTTCTTTAGCGAATGCTTCCTTGGTGGTGCTGACCATGCTGATCCGGGAGTCGACCCAGCGGGAGATCCCCTTGACGTTGGCCATGGAGCTTTCGTCGATGATGTTCCAGACCAGTCGCTGGGTCTCGCTGCGCAGTTGCGAGGTGTTGTACCAGACCTGCAGGCAGGTGATCACCAGAATGATGACCCCGATAGCCAGAACAAGCTTGTTTTTAATGGATAAGTTCATAGTTACATCCTTGTGAGCGTCAGTCTGAAGTGTGTGTGGAATCTAGTTATTGTTATGAGCCTCTGTTTATCGGCTGAAGTTGAACTCTTTGTATCCCGGTCAGCTATTTAAAGTTAGTGCCTAAATCAGTGGTTATCCATGCGCGTATCGCCCCCTCACTGTGTCAGAAAACGATCTGGTCGATTGGTGAAGATTCCATCGACCCCCATGCTAGAGAGCGTTTCATAATCTTCTGGATAATCAACGGTATAAACCAGAACTTTGAGCCCCCGGCGATGGGCATCATCGACCAGCGCGGCGTCGATGAAATCAACATCGCAATTGATGGACCAGCACCCCAGCTCGTCGGCAAACTGCGCCAGGTTGAGCGGCAGGTTGGCGGTCAGGGCTCCGAGCCGGATATCGGGCCGCGAGGCGGCAAATCGGGCCAGCTCCGGGTGATGGAAGGAGGAGACCATCCACTGCCCGGGAGTAAAGCCCAGCTCGGCCTCTGCCCGTCGGGTCAGGGCTGCCACCGCATCGGCGGTATGGGCGCCCTTGAGCTCGATATGCAGCTCGCAGCGTCCGGCGATGATCTCCATCACCTGCCACAGGGTCGGGATCACCTCTCCCTCACCGGCATCGAGTTGCTCCAGATAGGAGCGGGATTGCTCGGTCAGCACCCCCTTGCCATTGGTGCAGCGCTCCAGCCGACGGTCGTGGAAGACCCACAACTCGCCATCGGCCGCCTGCACGTCGATCTCGATGGCTGATGCTCCCAGCTCCAGCGCTTTGGCCATCGCCTTGAGGGTGTTTTCGGGGGCCAGGCCGCTGGCGCCACGGTGGGCAATAATCTGCATGTTCTGCTCCTTTCAACTCGCGGATCAGCCGCGGCTCAGGTGAATGTCGATCTGTTGATGGGGCAGGGTAAGTCCCTGCTGTTGCATCTTCTCCAGCACCAGCGAGTGAACCTCGTGGGTGATGGGCATCCGGTGATCCATGTTGTTGACGTAGAGGCGGATCTCGTAGATCAGTGCCGAGTCGGTGAATTCGATCAGGAAGACCTCGGGCGTCGGCGTCTCCAATACCAGGGTCGATGCCTGGATGGACTCCTCCAGAATGCGCTGCACCAGTTTCGGATCCCGGGTCAGGCCAATCCGGATACGCAGTTTGACCCGGGTTATCGCATCGGAGAGCGACCAGTTGATGAACTGCTCGGTGATAAAGGCCTTGTTGGGCACGATGATCTCCTTGCGATCCCAATCCACTATGGTGGTCGCCCGGGTTTTGATCTTGGTGACGGTGCCGGTGAGATCGCGAATAGTAACAGTGTCACCGAGCCGGATTGGTTTCTCGAACAGGATGATGAGGCCGGAAACAAAGTTGGCGAAGATCTCCTGCAGGCCGAAACCCAGCCCTACCGAGAGGGCGGCTACTAGCCACTGGGTCTTCGACCAGTCGATACCGAGCATGGAGAAACCGGTGAGGGCGCCAACGAGGATCACCAGATACTTGCTGATCGTGGTGAGTGCAAAGCCGGTTCCGGGAGAGAGGCTGAGGTGCTGAAGCAGGGTCAGCTCCATCAGCCCCGGCAGGTTGCGGGCGGTCACTACGGTCAGGATGAAGACGAATGCGGTCAGCATCAGATCCTGCAGGGTGATGGCGGAGAGCTGCTCGATGCCACCAATCTTGCTGCTCACCTGCCATACCTCGATATTGCTGAGGAAGCTGAACGCCGAGTTGAGATCCGACCATTGCACTACCACCAGCATGGTGAAGCCGAGCATCAGCAGGGTGCGCACCAGCCCCAGCGACTGGGCGCTGATGGTGTCGAGGTCCAGCTCAGTCTCTTCCACCACATCGGGGATCTCCGAACTTAGCTCCTCCTGATTGTCGTCACGGCCGCGCTGGGCCAGCATCTCGGCCCGCTTGCTCTTGGCACGCTCGAAGGCAAGGCGGCGGCGCTGGATCAGCATCCAGCGTCTGGCCAGATAGTAGATGAGCAGGCAGCCCAGCCCCATCAGCAGGCTCAGCTCCAGCTGGCGCAGCAGGGTACGCGAGGTATAGAAGTAGCCAAACAGGGAGCCAATCACCGCCAGCAATGGTGCCAGCATCAGGCTGTTCCAGATGAAATGATGCAGCAGGTGGGGCTTGGTCATGTCACTCTGGCCCCAGGTGAGCGGTAGTCGCTCCCGGTTGAGGCGGGCAAAGAAAAGCAGCAGCCAGAGCGCGCCGATCATGAAGGCCATCCGGCCGAGGGAGTCGTAGAAGGCGTGCTCCTGATAGCTGTTGGCCATCCCCTGCACGAAGAAGCTAGGGATCAGCACCAGCAGCAGGGTTCGAAACTGGTTCCATACCTGCTGGACCCGCTCTTTTGGCCAGCGGAAGTGAAGGATCAGGATCCCCCGCTCGAGCGTCAGGTGACGGGCCATCACCAGTGCCAGCAGCAGAAACCATATTTCCCCAAGTCCACGCCCGATCGCAACGGCGAACGGGTATTGCCAGGCCCCTTCGAGCAGGCCGCGAACCATCAATACCATTGCGGGCAGCGGCAAAGATGCAATCAGGGAGCGCAGCAGCAGGCGGCTGGTGAGACTGAATTTATCCTGGGTCACCTTGCCTATACGCGGTGCTATGTAGTCGCAGAACTGGCTCAAATGGCGGGCCAGTTTGATCCAGCTCCAGGTCAGCACCAGTAGACCAAGGCTTGCCAGGGTGAGAGTGATAGGACTGTTCTCGGCGATGGCATAGGGCAGTTGCAGCCAGTTGTTCGGGTTAAAGGCCAGGGCCAGCGCGGCAGGAATACCGAGCATCACCTGCGGCGTAAAGGGGCGCACATCCGGCAGCCAGAACAGGTGGCTGGCGCTGAGTTCGCGGATTTCGTCGATCTTGCTGTTTTGGCGACTATAGAGCAGTTTGAGCCTGGTCTGTTCCTGGATCAGGGTGTCTGATGCATCGTTTAGTCGGGTCAGCAGTTGACGACGGGCCTTGAGCAGGTTGTCGAGCACCGACAATTGTGGGCGATCCAGTGTCACTTCCTCCCCGGACAGCAGCTTCTCGCGCAACAGGTTGGTGTCCTTCAGTCCATCCTGCTCGCTCTCGTACTGGTACTTGGCCATGCGGGCATTGACGATCTCCGACTCCAGTTTGTCGAGGGGGAAATAGGCTGGCAGGTCGGAAAGTTTGCTGCGAAGGTTTTCACCATAAGCCGTACTGATCTGCAGCCACTCCAGCTGTTCTCGTACCGAGTTGACCAGATCGTTTAGCTCAAACAGATTCTTGTCGATGGTGCGCTGTTCGTCCTGCACTCGCTCAATCTGATCCTCCAGCGTGCCGAGCTGGATCGAGAGCGCCTGGTTTTTTTGCTGCTGCTCCAGCAGCAGCGGCATGTCTGTGGTCAGTTGCTTGCGCAGCCGCTCGCTCTCTTTGAGTGCCAGCTCGGTCTTCTCCCGTCGCAGCTGGTTCTGCTGGGCCAGCAAGCTGGCTTGCCACTCATCCTCATCGGCGATGGCCAGATTGAGCTGTTGCAGTTTCAGCTTGCCAAGATCGTTGCGCTGCTGGGCGGAAAGCTGCTCCAGCTCCAGCATCTGGATCCGGTCTGAGAGACTCTGCTCCTTCATTCTGGTCACCAGTTGCTGGGACTCCTGCAACCGATCCGATTCGCTGCTGAAGCTCAGTCGTTCCAGCTGGCTGCGGGTCAGCTGCAGCTGTTTGCGCAGATCATCTACCCGCAGGTGATACTCCTGACCTGTGCTTTCCAGCTGATTGAGGCTGTCCATCACCCCCTGTCGCTCTTTGCGCAGATTGAGTTGACGGTTGCTGCTCAGGCCAATTGCCTGGCGTAGGGCCTCCTCCTTGAGTGTGGCGAGCGGTGGACGAGAGAGGGGCTGATAGTTGTGCAGGCTCTCCTTGAGCCGTGCCGACTCCTTGGGGTAGTCGATAAGGATCTGCTGATAGGCTTTGCTCTGTTCCCGGTAACGTAGCGCTTCTCTGGCATATTGCAGCGCCTGCTGGTAGCTCTCCCGCAGCTTCTGGTTTTCCGGGGTGTCGCTTTTGGGCACGCTCTGCAGCAAGGCTTCGGTCTGGGCAATGGCATCATCAGCTTGTGCCGCGGGAAGCAAGAGCAGAGAGAGCAGCAGAAAGGTGAGCAGGCGTTGCAACATGAGGCTCGTTTCCGTTCAAAAAGGGTGGTCCTAGCCTAAAGCAGGGCCAGGCGCTGGGTAAAGCAGTCTATATTAATGATTCGTAACACAAATAACAGGAAGTCATGCTGTCCTTTCGCTATTATCCCTAGCGCTTTTTCTGCACTGGGCCACATATGTCAGCCGTTGATCTGGGCACTGCCCCGCTATCTCGCCTTTTCTGGCGTTACGTTACGCCGACTGTGGCCGCCATGCTGGTCACCGGCATCTATGTCACCATAGACGGCATCTTCGTCGGTCATATTCTGGGTCAGGACGGGCTGGCTGGTCTGATGCTCGCTTACCCGATTTGTGCCGTGCTCTATGCGGTCGGCGCCCTAATAGGCATGGGCGCATCGGCCCTGGTCTCCTTTCATCTGGGACGCGGCGAGCAGCAGAAGGCCCGCCATATTGTCGGCAATGCACTGGTGATGGTGCTGCTGGCCGCGGTGCTGCTTGCCTACGTCGGGATCCGTCATGGCGACACCATGCTGGCCTGGATGGGGGCCGAAGGAGAGATTTTCAGCGCCGGTCTGGCCTATCTGCACTGGTATGCCTGGCTCGGCGGTTTTGCCATTCTCTCCATGGCCTTTACCGCCCTGCTGCGCAATGACGGGCGCCCGGGGCTCACTACCTGGATCCTGGTCGGCGGCGGCCTGCTCAATGTGCTGCTTGACTATCTGCTGATGGCTGTTATTCCGTGGGGGCTGGCTGGTGCCGCCATCGCAACCATGCTCTCCCAGGCGGTGACCGGCGGGCTCTGTCTGTGGCACTTCTTTACCCCGCGCAGCAAGCTGCGGATTGGTTGGGATACCCTGATGCCAAACTGGCGGCTGATGGGGGAGACGCTGCGTCTCGGAGTGTCGAGCTTTCTGATGTACCTGTACCTCTCGGTGGTACTGGCACTACACAATAAGGCACTGCTGGCCGTAGGCACCTCCCTGCATGTGGCTGCCTACGGGGTGATCAGTTATACCGAGGCGTTCTTCTATCTTATCTTCGAGGGGATCGCCATGGGCATTCAGCCTATCGCCAGCTTCAATGCGGGAGCAGGCAACTGGCAGCGGGTGTTGCGGGTACGCAATCTGGCACTGACCGTGACGGTGGCCATCGCGCTGTGCGGTATGGTACCGCTCTACCTCTGGCCGGAGGCGGCTGTTTATCTGTTTGCCGGCGACAACGCGGCTCTCTTGCCGGTGGCGAGCCTCGGGATCTGGCTCTACTTCTGGGGGCTGCCGATGGAGGGCTTGCTGCTGGTGGGGGCCACCTATTTTCAGGCCATCAATCGGGCCCGCATCGCCTCCCTGCTCACCGGCGGCAAGCTGGTGCTGATCGGCGGTTTCTTGTGGGGATTCTCGACCCTGTGGGGCGTGCCCGGGGTATGGCTGGCATTGCCTAGCTGCAGCTTGTTGCTGGTGCTGGTGATGTGGCGGGCAATGCATCGGGAATCCGGTGCTCACACGCAGGCCGGATAGGCAATCAGGTACGACGTGCAGATAGTAGAGAGGCAGCCATGGGTTGCCTCTCTTGTAATCAGGTCAAGGCTTGAAGGCGCCGATAAAGATGGCGGGATCGACCCGGGTATCGTTGAGGCTGACGTTCCAGTGCATATGTGGGCCGGTAGCGCGGCCGGTCGAACCGACTCGCCCGACGATGCCCCCCCGCGGCAGGCTCTGGCCGAGCTTCACATCGATCTTCGACATGTGGCAGAACATGCTGATGAGCCCCTGACCGTGGTCGACAAAGACGGTATTGCCATTGAAGAAGTAGTTGCCGATCAGGATCACCTTGCCTGCGGCGGGGGACTTGATCGGGGTGCCGGCGCCCACGGCGAAGTCGAGGCCGGAGTGGGGGTTGCGCTCCTCGCCATTGAAGAAGCGACGCAGGCCAAACGGGCTGGAGAGGGGGCCGTTGACCGGCTTGTCGAACAGCAGGTTGCTCGGCTGGTTGGGGCTGAAGGTCTGGTAAGCCCGGGTCTGCTCCGCCAGCTCGCGGTTGATACGGGTCATATCCTCGGCAAGCGGATTGACCTGACGGCTGTTCTTGAGCTTGATGTGCTGCTCGCGGTAGTGCTTGGGGGTGACGGTGAAGCCGAGAGTGCGGCCATCACCAGTGGTCAGTTGCTGGGCCCCAAGCGGGTTTTTGAGAGAGATGCCGACGATGGCGATCCACTGGTTATCTTCGCGCACCACCAGCACGGGGTTGTCGTGATAGCGGGCCGTGGGGGCAGTGGGTGACGCGCCAAGAGGGATCACCGCAACGCCACCCGGCACCGGATGGTTGAGCAGGCGACTGATAAAACCCTCGGCCAGGGCTGATTGGCTGGCCAGTAACAACAACAGACAACACACAACTCTCATGACGATACCACTCGATGTTAAAGCGCCCGGGATGGCGGGATGACAACCCCCTGTCCGGTATTCATCGATCACTAAAGGGTGATCACGACACGTAGGCCACGACAGGCGCGGCTGGGGAAGGGGGCAGATTGTGCCTCGTTATGGTCGGGGCAGCCAGAGGCGGGGCGTGGCTGACGCCCCCTTTTGTGCATCGCTGCGTCAGGTTTTATGTCGTGGTCGGGTTGCTTCGCCATTGAGTCGCCCCCGCCCTGGCTCTAGAATCGGCTTCCGGCACTGATGCCACCGACACTCCGAGGAGACGATATGAACGGATTACCCCCTTTGCGTACCACACCGGCCCGGTACACAACAGGTCGTGGCTGGCTTTGGGTTCGCAGCGGGTTCGATATCTTCAACAAGGGGATGGGGATCAGCGTGGCCATGGTGCTGGTCTGGTTTATGGTCGGCATGCTGCTGGAGCAACTGCCGGCGGGGGGCCTTATCTCCCAGCTGCTCTACATGGTGTGGGGCGCGGGTTGGGTGGCGGTCGCCGCACGGGGCTATCGGGGCGAGCAGCTGCAGTTTGCCGATCTCTTCGCCGGTTTTCGCCACAAGCTGACCCCGCTGATGCTCGGTGGTCTACTGGTGTTGCTGCTGTTCAGCCTGGTTGGACTCGTCTGTCTCGGTCTGCTCTCCGTGTGGGGGCTGCTCCCGCTGCTGACGCAGGCTCCCGAGAGCATGGTGGTCTCTGCGAGCCAGTTGCAGCAACTGCTGCTGGTATTGCTAGTGGGGATGTTGCTCATTGTTCCCGTGCTGATGGGGGTCACCTTTGCCCCGGCGCTCATCTATTTCCACGATATCGGCATCATCCAGGCGGTGCGTCTGAGCTTCGTTGGCTGCTGGCGCAATATGTGGCCCTTCTTCTGGTGGGGACTGCTCTCAGCTATGTTGTTGCTGTTTGGCGCTATGTTGTTGCTGGTAGGTCTGCTGGTGGTGATCCCGGCGCTCAACTACTCCATCTATGTGGCTTATCGGGATATTTTCCTCGACGAGAGTGCGCAGCCGGAAGCGCCGCACTCAGAACCATTCGGATTTGAAGCCTGATCAAGGGATCAGAGTGAAGAAGGGGCCTGCAGCGGCCCCTTCGTTATGTTTGTGCTGCTTGGGTGTGAGGAGTGCTTACTCCTGCCAGATGTGATCAGCCGCCATGCGGGCCAGCAGAAAATCGAGGAAGCTGCGCAGCAGCGGCGACATCTGTTTACGGGTGGCATACACCCCGTAGACCCCGAGGCGCTTGGGCTGCCAGGCGGTCAGCAGGGGGACCAGTTCTCCTCGCTCCAGATAGGGTTGGGCCGAGTAGCGGGGCTGCAGGCTGATCCCGGCGCCTTCAAGCGTTGCTTCCAGCAGCAGGTTGGAGATGTTGGCGCTCAGGTTACCGCTGACCGGCACTGACTCGGGGCCATCCGGTCCATTGAACTCCCACAGGCTCTTGCCGAAGTAGGTGTAGGTGAGGCAGTTGTGCAGCGCCAAATCCTGCACCTTGTGTGGCATCGGATGACGGGCCAGATAGGCCGGGCTGGCACAGACCACCGAGTGGCAGGTGCCGAGACGGCGTGCCACCAGATTGGGGTCGAGGTCGTTGGTGATGCGCACTGCCAGATCGATCCGCTCCTCTACCAGATTGACGGTTCTGTCGAGCAGCAGGATGTCGATGGCCGTCCCAGGGTATTGCGCCAGATAATCGTTGGCAGCACCGACCAGCAGCGCTTCTGACAGAGAGTAGCTGCTGGTGATCCGCAGTTGTCCCTTGGGGGCGTCATCCCCCTTCACGGCGATCTGCTCCATCTCTTCGCCGAGCGCCAGCATGGCGCGGGCCCGGTTCAGTGCCTCCTCTCCCGGCCCGGTCAGGCTCAGACGACGGGTGGTGCGGTGCAGCAGGCGGGCGCCCATCCAGCTCTCCAGCTCGGCAAGATAGCGCGACACCATGGCGCGCGACATATCCAGCTTCTCTCCTGCGCCGCTCAGGCTCCCTTGTTCGACTACGCTGACGAAGACCTGCAATGCGGTCAGTCGATCCATGTATGGCTCTCTATATGTTCGATATGTGCAACAGTGATGCGCTTTTTATGCTGTATTTGCACCTTACGCGATCTAATACACTGTGTCCATCAAATGACCCCCCGAATACTTAATGAGGAATAGATGATGAACAACACCCTGATCCGCAACCTGACTCTGGCTACCACCCTGCTGAGTGGCGCCGCACTGGCCGCCCCTCTGAGCGTGACCGTCTACAACCCTGGCGAGAAGGCGATCTTCCCGGTCTCCTCCTCACTGGTGACCGGTGACAAAGAGGCCATCCTGATCGATGCCCAGTTCGACGTGCAAAATGGTCAGGCGCTGGTCGACATGATCAAGAAGAGCGGCAAGAAGCTGACTACTGTGTATATCAGTGCCGGTGACCCCGACTTCTACTTCGGTCTGGAGCCCGTCATGGCTGCGTTCCCTGATGTCAAAGTGCTGGCTGACCAGCATGTGGTTGACCATATCAACCAGACCAAGGATGCCAAGCTGAGTTACTGGAGCCCGATCCTCGGCAAGGGCGCACCGAAGAGCCTGACCGTGCCGCAAGTGATGACTGCCAGCCACCTGACATTGGATGGCGAGAAGATTGAGATCAAAGAGATGAATACCCCGAATGCCTACCTCTGGGCCCCTTCCATCAAGACTGCTTTCGGTGGTGTGCCGGTTTATCACGGGGTGCATGTCTGGATGGCAGACAGTCAGACCAAGGGAGCCCGCAGCAACTGGGTCAAGGCGCTGGACAACCTGCTGGCCCTGAAACCCGAGCGCGTGGTTCCGGGCCACTTCCTGGGGACTGCTCCCAAAGGCACTGCGGCTGTGACCTTTACCCGTGACTATGTAGAGCGTTTCGAGCAGGAGTTGGCCAAGGCAAAAAATTCCGGCGAGCTGATCGAGGCTCTGAAGAAGGCCTACCCAGCGCTGCCGGTTGACGATGGTCTGGCCATCGGTGCCAAGGTCAATACCGGCGAGATGAAGTGGTAAGCCACTGAGCCTGCTTTCCCTGTGTTTTTTTACCGGGCCTCAGGGCCCGGTTTTTTATCCAAGATTGAAGCGAGAATGAAGATGAGCGAACAACAAACTACCCTCCATTATGTCTATGACCCGCTCTGTGGCTGGTGCTACGGTGCCGCGCCCCTGTTGCAGGCGGCAGCCACCCTTGACGGGCTCAAGATCGAGCTGCATGCGGGTGGCCTCTGGCTGGGCAGCCGCCGTCAGCCGATGGGCGAGGCATTGCGTGATTATGTACGCCCCCATGATCAGCGGATCGAAGCGCTGACCGGCCAGCATTTTGGCGAGCGCTATTTCAACGAATTGCTGTTGCGGGAAGGGGCTCTGCTGGACTCCGAGCCGCCGATCCGCGCGATCTTGGCTGTCACGGCATTGGGGGGCGATGGGTTGGCTATGTTGCACCGGATCCAGCAATCCCACTATCGAGACGGGATCTGGACTGGCGAGCTGGCGTTTCTTGCCACTCTGGCGGCAGAGCAGGGGATTGCAGCCGAGGCATTCCAGCAAGCTTATCTGCAGGCCCCCTTGCTGCAACATCTGGCAGATAGCCAGGGCTGGATGAAGCGGCTGGGTGGTCAGGGCTATCCTACTTTGGGTATAGAGCGAGAGGGAAGACTCGAAAGGATAGAGCTCAACCAGTATCTGGGAGAGCCGGAATTGCTGATTCCAATACTGGTTAAACGGTGATGAGTTCGCGTTAGTTAACGTGCTCCTATCTGTGTGTCGATAGCGATCAATAGCGTGCTTATCCAAACTACAAAAGCACTGCTCTACGGCTATGCTCAATTACAAAAATATAAACAGATAGCTCCTCTCAAAACCGACATTAAACGATGACACGCAGTTAAGGATGAATCTATGCTCCAGAATATGTCCATAGGCCAGAAGTTGAGTGCTGGCTTTGCAGTATTGGCAATTTGCGTATGTTTGCTTGCAGGGTACGGCGTGTCACGGCTGTCGTATCTCAACCAACAGAGCACCCTATTGGCTGACAACCTTATCCCTTCTGTTCGTTATGCCACCCAGATGAATATCGCGTTGCTTGATGCTCGTCGATCACAACTATCCATGGTGATAGCGATGGATAACAATGACAGTGCTGAGATAGAGCGTACTCAACAGGGGGTCATGGAAGCTAAAGCGCGCTTCGAAAAAGCTACGGCTGATTATGGTCGATTGGCGTTTAATGCTGTCGATGAAGAGCAAACCTTCCGCGCTTTGAAAACAGCAGGAGAAGCTTACTTTGCTGTTCACACTCCGCTTTATCAGGCTGCAAAGTCGAGCCATAGCAATATTAGGGAGATCCTTCAAGGTGATATCCGCGTTTCTCTGGATCAAGCGACAAAACTCACTGCGGATTTACGTGAGATCAATGAACGCATTGGCAGGGAAATGGATGCACATGGAGAGGATGCTTACAACAGCTCCAGAGTACTCAGTCTAATTACGGGAGCCGCAACATTGATCTTCGTTGTATTGATTGCGTGGTATTTGAGTCAGCAGATTAAACGCCCTGTAAACCGTTTGTTGGAGGCTGTAGACAAGATTGCTGCAGGTGACTTGACCCATCGCCTAGATCTACATGCGTTCAATCGAGATGAACTGGGGCAGCTGGCAAAAGGGTTTGCACAGATGCAAGACAATTTGCGTAAGTTAGTAGGGGAGGTGTCTGGCTCTGTTGTGCAGATGAGTTCTGCGGTGGAAGAGATTAGTGCCGTTGCAAGACAATCAGCTGACAACATGAACGCGCAGCAGCATGAATTGAATCAGCTTGCAACAGCGATGAACGAGATGCAGGCCACGGTGCAGGAGGTCTCTCGCAACACCAGCGATGCCGCCAGTGCCGCCACCTCGGCGAGTGAGACAGCTGAACTTGGTGCGCAAACGGTGAATGACTCCATTTTGCGTATTGAACGGGTCGCCGGTGCCATCGAGAGTACCGCGGTGGTGATCCGCCAACTGGGCGATGATAGCCGCAATATCGGCATGGTGCTGGAGGTGATCCGCGGCATTGCCGAACAGACCAACCTGCTGGCATTGAACGCGGCCATTGAAGCGGCCCGTGCCGGTGAGCAGGGACGGGGGTTTGCGGTGGTGGCTGATGAGGTGCGTACGCTGGCCAAGCGCACTCAGGACTCCACCTCCCAGATCAATACCATCATTGCCGAGTTGCAGCAGCGTGCCGAACAGGCGGGCAGTACCATGCAACAGAGTCAGGAGCTGATGAACACCACTGTAGCTACCGCTCGGGAGGCGGGAGAGTCCATTTCCCAGATCAGTGGCTCGGTCAGCAGCATCTCCCACATGAATATCCAGATTGCGACAGCCACCGAAGAGCAGGGGGCGGTGAGTGAGGAGCTCAACCGCAACGTGGTCAATATCAGCCACGCCTCCGAAGAGGTGGCGGCCGGTGCCACCCAGATGGCTCAAGCTTGCAACGAGTTGAACCATTTGGCCAGCCAGTTGCAGGATATGGTGCGCCGTTTCAGGGTGTAATCCCTTGTCGAGTCAAACAGCCCGATTGCCGCGAGGTGATCGGGCTTTGTTATTTCCGAGGGCCAGAGCGAGCCGATGACTTGTTCCGCCGGGTGATATTGTGCATGCTGATGGCCCATTTTCCAGGCAGGACTCTTGCTGTATGAATCTTCGCGATCTCGAATATCTGGTGGCGCTGGATGAGGAAAAACATTTTCGCAAAGCCGCCGAACGCTGCTTTGTCAGTCAACCTACCCTGAGTGGTCAGCTGCGCAAGCTGGAGGATGAACTCGGCGTCATTCTGATCGAACGTACCTCGCGCAAGGTGCTGTTTACCCCGGCTGGCGATGCCATGACTCATCAGGCGCGTCGGGTGCTCAAGGAGGTGCGTGAGCTCAAGAGCATCGGCCAGCATTTTTCCGAGCCGATGTCCGGGGAGATCCATATCGGCTTTATTCCGACTGTGGGCCCTTATCTGTTGCCCCGCATTATCCAGGCCCTGCGTGAGCGTTTCCCCCAGCTGGAGTTTTACCTCTATGAAGAGCAAACCCAGACCCTGCTCAAGCGGCTGGAAGAGGGGGAGCTGGATTGCGTCATTCTGGCCGAGATGCCGGGGATGGAGGGGTTTGGTTCAATCCAGCTCTACCACGAGCCGATGTGGTTGGCGGTGCCTTGCCATCACCCCGAAGCACAGGCCAGACAGGTGCCGCTCGGCAATCTCAAGGGCAAGAAATTGCTGATGCTGGCCGATGGCCACTGTTTGCGGGATCAGGCGATGGGATTCTGTTTTGCTGGTGGGATAGGTGAAGATCAGCGCTTCAAGGGTACCAGTCTCGAGACCCTGCGTAACATGGTAGCTGCCGGTAGCGGCATGACCCTGGTACCAAAGCTGGCCGTACCTGCCGATCATGATGAGGGAGGAGTCAGTTATCGACCAGTGGTCGACCCGGTGCCAGGGCGGACTATCTCGCTGCTCTATCGCCACTACTCGGTGCGTCGCCCTTGTTTCAACGAGTTGGCGGCCACGATCGCTACATTGATGCGCAAGCAGTTGGCCCAATAAAAAACCGGCAGCCAAGGCTGCCGGTTCTGCTTCTGCCGCAAAAGCGACCTAGAAGATATCGTCGGTAGAGACAGGCCCTTCCATATCGGGGTTGTCGCCGCCGTAGACCTGATTGCCGTCCGAGCTGGGCGCAGCGTAACGGGTCGGCTCAGTACCTTCCTTGAAGTATTCGTCGGTGCCACCACTGGTCGCCAGCAGGCCTGTTTCGCTGTCAATCTTCACCGTCATGATCCCCTCGGGAACCGGCATCTTGTGCTCCGGTAGCTTTTTGAGAGCGACTTTCATGAAGTCGATCCAGATAGGCTGTGCGGCGCCACCACCAAATTCGGCACGACCAAGGCCACGTTGGTGGTTGTCAAAACCGATCCAGGAAGTAGCGACTATGTCCGGGGTGTAGCCGGAGAACCAGGCATCCCGCGATTCGTTGGTGGTACCGGTTTTACCGGAGATGTCGTGACGCTTCAGGTCGCGGGCTGCACGCCAGCCGGTACCACGCCAGCCGTTGCCACCCCAGATGGCTGTGCTCAGGGTGTCGGTGATCAGGAATGCGCTCTGGGCACTTATGGTATGCGGGGCTATGAGCGGTGCGAGAGGAGTCTGAGAGCCATCTTGTGCTGTGCCATCAACAGTTGGCTGTGACTGTGTGCTCTGTTCGGACGCCGTCTGCTGTTCGCAATTGCTGCAGGCGATGGCGGGATTGGCCTGATAGAGGGTGTTCTCTAGGCTGTCGGTCACTTTGTCGATGAAATATGGTGTCACCAGGAAGCCACCGTTGGCCAGTACCGAGTAACCACGTACCACCTCGAGGGGGGTGAATTCGGCAGCGCCCAGTGCCAGCGACTCATGGGGAGAGATGAAGTCGCGAGGGAAGCCAAAGCGGGTCAGACCATCTATATAGGTATCCAGACCGATGGCGCGCATCAGTCGAACCGACATCACGTTCTTGGACTTGGCCAGACCCAGACGCAGCGGGGTGGGACCATCATAAACGGCCGGGGAGTTCTTGGGCTGCCACATGGGCCCTTTTGACGGATCCCACTGGTTGATCGGCGCATCGTTGATGAGCGACGCCAAGGTATAGCCGTGCTCCAGCGCGGTCGCATAAAGGAAAGGCTTGATATTGGAACCAATCTGGCGACGAGCTTGATCGACCCGGTTGAATTTGGAGAGCTCAAAGCTGAACCCCCCGACCAGTGCTTCCAGTGCCCCATTTTTCGGGTTCATGGCAACCAGCGCGGCGTTGACGTCCGGGATTTGGGACAGCAGCAACTCTTCGCCCTCTTCCCGCACCCAGATCTGGGCGCCGACTTTTAGTACATCGCGCGCCGATTTCGGGGCATAGCTCTGACGGTCGTCGGTAATAAAGGAGCGGGCCCATTTAATGCCGTTCCAGCCGAGCTCTGCTTCCTTGCCATTTTTCAGTACCAGCGTTGCGCTCCGGTCACCGAGCTTGGTCACGACCGCCGCCATCAGCGGATCATAAGTGGGCTGCTTGCCAAGGTGGGCCACGATCTGCTCGTAATCCCAAGCTGACTCACCAGCCTTCCACAACTGAGCCGTCGGGCCACGATAGCCGTGACGCATATCGTAGGCAAAGACGCCATCCAGCAGCGCCTGTCTGGCCGCCCGCTGGCGTTCGGCAGAGACAGTAGTGTAGACGTGCAGGCCCATGGTGTAGGCATCTTCACCGAACTGCTCGACCATCTTCTGGCGAACCATTTCCCCCAGATAGGGGGCGTGCAGGGTCACTTCGGCGCCGTGAAAACGGGCCTTGATCGGCATTTTGGAGGCTTCGTCAAATTGGGCCTGGGTGATCTTGCCGGTCTCCAGCATCCGGCCCAGCACAACGTTGCGGCGAGCAAAGGCGCGTTCGGGGGAGCGGATGGGGTTGAGCATGGAGGGGGCTTTGGGCAGACCGGCAATGATGGCGATCTCGTCCAGCCCCAGATCCTTGACCTCTTTACCAAAATAAACCTGAGCCGCAGCACCGATCCCGAAGGAGCGATAACCGAGAGGGATCTTGTTGAGGTAGAGTTCGAGGATCTCGTCTTTCGAGAGATTCTGCTCGATCCGCCAGGCCAGGAAGACCTCCTTGATCTTGCGGATGATGGTTTTCTCATTGCTCAGGAAGAAGTTGCGGGCAACCTGCTGGGTAATGGTGCTGGCACCCTGACGGGCATGACCTGATACGGCCCAGACGGAGGCGGCGCGAATGATGCCGATGGGGTCAATGCCGGGGTGCTCGTAGAAGCGGGCATCTTCGGTTGCCAGTACGGCATCGATCATTGGTTGGGGGATTTCATCCAGGCGCAACGGAATGCGACGGATTTCGCCATATTGGGCGATCAATTCCCCATCTCGGCTGTAGACCCTCATCGGGGTTGCCAGTTTGACATCACGCAGTGCGGTGACATCGGGCAGTTGGGGTTTGATATAGAAGTAGATACCGATGAGGCTGGCAACACCCAGCACAGCACCCAGCATCATGACAATAAACAGGCGAACGAGCCATTTCAGCATGGAAGAACTACCAATCGTCTTAAATTTAGCCAACGGGCGCAGAGTATAGCCCTTTTGCCATCTGGAATTCGAGGTTTTCCTGTGGCAAGTCACCCATCGACAGGATGCGAGAGGTTAGCACTACAGTGAGCAATAACCAAGGTGCCTCCCTTTATCTCAAGAAAGCGAGGTGGGTCACTTTTCGGTATAAACTTTATGACATTGATAGTTAGAGCATTTAGGATGGGTCAAGCTCTCATATGATAGAGTGTCCTACACTCAATTCAGGTATAAAACCCAATAACGCATGGATGTGTATATGTTTGGGCTATTTAATAAGGGATCCCTCCTCCCCCTGGCGGGCATTGATTTCGGTAGCCAGACCATCAAGGCCGTTACGCTCAGTGGCCGTCCCGGCAAGCTGCATATTGAATCTGTAGCCGAGGTTGTCACCCCGAAAGGAACACTGGTTGACTACCAGCTGCAGGATATCGAGCGGGTCAGCCCATCTTTGAAAAACCTCAAGCGTCTTATCTCTGGCCATAGCGATTATGCAGCGACTGCAGTGACTGGTTCCAACGTGATCACCAAGGTAATTCAGATTGATGCCCGTCTCGGTGACAAGGAGTTGGAGAGCCAGGTGCAGCTGGAGGCCGAGCAGATCATTCCCTTCCCCCTTGATGAAGTCAGTCTCGATTTTGAGGTGCTGGGCACCAATGCCAGTGAAGATCGTCAGGATGTTCTGCTGAGTGCCGCTCGAACAGAGAGTGTCAATGGTCGTGTCAGTGCCCTCGCTGAGGCAGGCATTGCCGTCAAGGTAGTAGATGTGGGGGCACATGCACTTGGACGAGCCGTAGTGGCCTGTTTGCCCGAGTTGCAGGAGAGTGAGCGACCGATCGGAGTGATCGACATTGGTGCCAGTGCCATGACTTTCGCCGCCTTGGTTAAGGGGGAGGTGATCTACTCTCGATTGCAGAATTTCGGCGGTGATCAATATAGCCAGGCCATCTCATCCTTTTATGGCATGACCCTTGATGAGGCTGAACAAGCCAAGACCAAAGGTACTTTACCTGTTGACCATGAGCTGGACGTGCTGATGCCACATATCAACTCGCTCCTACAACAGGTGCGGCGTAATATCCAGCTGTTTTGCAGCTCGTCAGGCTACCGCGATATTGCCAAGTTGGTGCTGACCGGGGGTGGTAGTTTACTACCTGGCTTGTTGGTGCAAATAAAAGAAGAAGCCAATTGCGAGGTACTTCATCCGGATTTGTTCACCCTGTTTGGAAAACCGAAAGGGAACGCAGACCTGGTACATGGAGCTAAATATATGACGGCATTCGGGTTGGCTCTGAGGAGTTTTACACCATGTCAAATATAAACCTTCTCCCTTGGCGCGAGGCCCGGGCTCAGCGTCAAAAGAAACAGTTCGGAGCCCTGCTTGGGCTTTTCGTGTTGGTCACTGTCGCACTGAGTCTCTTTGCCAACTGGCTGGTCGAGCGCCAGATTACCGCCCAGCAGCAGCGCAATCAGCGGTTGGTTCAGGAGATGACCATCCTCGATGCGCAATTAGGTGAGATTCGTTTGCTCAAGGAGCGTCGCAAAGAGCTGATCGATAGGATGCAGCTTATCGAACATCTGCAGATGCGGAGGAATGTGCCTGTTCGCCTCTTTAACCAGCTCCCCTCTCTGGTACCCAATGGGGTTTATCTTAATACCCTCTCATTGCAAAACAACATTATCGATGTCAATGGCAAGACAGAAGCTTATGGCCGAGTGGCCAGCATGATGCGTCGAATCGATGGCTCCGGTTGGTTGGGGCAGTCAAAAATCAGCACAATTTTTGCATCAGAGGTCGCACCGGTATCGTTGAGCCAATTCTCGATGATGTTCCTGATTGCCAGTAACGCCGCGGCTGCCGGGGATATGGCCAAGGAGAGCAAATGAATCTTCAGCAACTCAACGAGCTTGATCTGAATGACATCGCGAGCTGGCCAAAATGGGCTAAAGCGGTCTTTATCCTGCTGTGCTGTGTATTGACTGGTGGTGCTATTTATTACTATGTGATAGCCAATTCATTGGGCAATCTGACTAACGAGAGTGCCAGAGAGACAGAGCTGAAAAGTCAGTTTGAAAGCAAGGCGATGCTGGCAGCTAACCTGGGAGCCTACAAGGCACAAATGATCCAGCTCGAGCAGTTGGTCGATACTCAGCTTAAACAACTCCCAAATACCCATGAGGTTGCCGGCTTGCTTGACGATATCAGCTTTATTGCCACCGATAATGGCTTGAAACTGAATCGCATCAACTGGGAACCAGAAGTCAAGCACGAATTTTCTACCGAACTGCCTATGAGGATCGAGGTAGTGGGTGATTATCATCAGATAGGCAAATTTACAGCAGATATGGCGGCCTTGCCTCGTATCGTTATTCTCGACTCCTTTACCTTGAGTCAGAGCAAGGATCCAGGAGACCTGATTTCTATGTCGATGCTTGCCAAAACATATAAGTACAATGGTAAAACAGTGGAGCAGAAACAATGAGACGCATCTGCTGCTTGTTACCTGCTCTCTTGCTGGCGGCGTGTGGTGGTCAGGAGGAGATGGATTCCTATATTGCGCAAATCAAGGCAAGACCTCCTGTGCCGATTGAACCGTTACCCCAGTTGAAGCCGTTTTCCCCCATGCACTATCAACAACGTGACCTGCGTAGCCCTTTCATGATGCCTCAACCAGAAGCAAGTGTCGGACGAGCGAGTGCCTCCCAAGTGAAACCTGATTGCGCGCAGGTTATGATGGACAGAGAAAAAGAGGTGCTGGAAAACTACTCCCTCGCCAGCTTGTCAATGCATGGCTCTTTGGGCAAGGCCGGGCAGTTGTGGGCCCTGATCAGCACACCCGATGGAAAATCCATACGGGTCGGGCTCAACCAGTATATGGGGCTCGATCAGGGGCGAGTCATCAAGATTACTCCTACGGCTGTGGATTTGCTGGAAACCATTCCGGATGGAAAGGGGTGCTGGGTAACAAGAGAAACCCAGTTGGCGATGGCCAATATGCAAGAAAAACAATAATCAGGGACGAACAGCAATGAGAACAACCATAGACAGTCTAACAAAAGTGGCTTTGCTGTTTTGCGCCAGTGCCTTCAGCCAGGCGTGGGCAGTGGCAACCTTGCAAGAGATAAAAGTTAATCCATTGCTGGCAGATCAGTTACAACTGGAGCTCAGCTTCAGCGAGCCTGTGAGTGGCTTTACCGATCGCCTCTCTTATCAACCTAATCAGCTTCTGCTGCATGTGCCTGGAGCCGTGGGGGCGCTCAAGGTAAATCCGCTGCCTATTCAGCGTCAGGGGGTAGACAATATTAAGGTGGAAGGGAAGGGGGCTGGCCTTGACATCAAAATTGCGCTCGATCAGCTGGCTCCCTATCAGGTTCAGCAGCAGGGTAACAAGTTGCTGGTTTCCCTGGGGGATGGGACCTCATCTGCCCTGAATAATGGTGATAGTGCTCTGATTGCTCCTGCTGTAACAGCGTCCTCTGCAATGCTGGCCACACCAGCACCCTCGGCACTACTCAATTCTCAGGTAGTTGCCAAGTCACTAGCTGTTACACCTGTCAGCTCCCCTGTTGCTACTCCTACCGCCAGTAAACCATTGCTCAGCAACTATCAGAACGGTGGGAGTGGAGCCTATTTCAACTCGGTGACTGGGGTGGATTTTCGTCGTGGCAAGGATGGCCAGGGGGAGTTTCTGGTCACGCTGGACAACAGCTCGGCTGCCGTCGATGTGAGCAGCCGCGGCCAGACCGTACTTGCCAAGTTTCATGGCACTAGGGTGCCCGATGGTTTGCTTAATCTGATCAACGTGCAGGATTTTGCAACGCCGGTCTCTCAGGTTGAGGTGTCTCGACAAGGCAGTGACACTCTATTTGAACTGTCGGTTAATGGTCAATTTGATTACCGTTACGATCAGGCCGATAAACTTTTCATTATCGAGGTGAAAAAACGTCAGGCGGCATCGGCGTCCTCAAGGCAGTACCAAGGAAAGCCTATCTCATTGAACTTTCAGGATATTCCAGTCCGTACTGTGCTGCAGCTTATCGCAGATTTCAACAACCTCAATCTGGTGACCACCGACTCTGTAGCCGGCAATCTGACATTACGACTGGATGGTGTGCCCTGGGAGCAGGCGCTTGACATCATTTTGAAAGTACGTGGTCTGGATAAGCGGCTTGATAACAACATCCTGCTGGTTGCTCCGGCTGAAGAGATTGCGGCACGGGAGAAACAGCAGTTAGAGAGCCGTAATCAGGTGGCCGATTTGGCCCAGTTATATACCGAATACTTGCAGATTAACTATGCAAAAGCATCCGAAGTAGCTGCTCTGCTCTCATCCGAGAGTACCAAGTTGCTGTCGCCACGTGGCGCGGTGAGTGTGGATGAGCGCACCAACGTGTTGGTGGTCAAAGATACGGCTGAAGTGATCAGCAGCATCAAGCGGATGCTCGATATTCTGGATATTCCGGTCAAGCAGGTCGTCATTGAAGCACGCATGGTGACCATCGACGACGGTTTTGATGAGGCGCTTGGCGTGCGTTGGGGGGTGACCAAGAATGATGGACATGGTAATAGCACGTCCGGCTCTATTGAGGGGAATGATGGCTCAGGTAATAACAACGGCGGTTCGGCTATCAATCCCCGGCCATCAGCTGACGATCGGTTGAACGTCAACCTGCCGGTGACCAATGCTGCTGGTACTTTGGCATTCCAGGTTGCCCGTCTGGCTGATGGCACCTTGCTGGATCTCGAGTTGTCGGCGCTGGAAAAAGAGAGCAAGGCAGAGATTATCGCCAGTCCGAGGGTGACCACGGCTAATCAGAAACCGGCATTGATTGAACAGGGTACCGAGATCCCCTATGTGGAGTCCTCTTCCAGTGGTGCAACCTCGGTCACCTTCAAGAAGGCAGTGCTGAGCCTGAAGGTTACACCGCAGATCACCCCTGACAATCGTGTGATTCTCGACCTGACCGTCACCCAGGATACCAAGGGCGAAACCGTACCGACCGGTACCGGTGATGCGGTTTCCATCAATGCTCAGTCCATCACGACACAGGTGCTGGTGAACAATGGTGAGACTCTGGTACTCGGCGGCATCTATCAGCAGACTATCAAAAGTGATGTGACCAAGGTGCCTTTGCTGGGCGATATACCCGGATTGGGGGCCCTGTTTCGCAAGACCACCAGCGAGAACAAAAAGCGGGAATTGCTGATTTTCGTGACCCCCAAGATAGTCACCGACGCCTTCTGAAGGCTTTACATGTGAAGGTAAAACACATATAACCTTACGCCCCAATGAGGTTGGGGCGTAAGGGCTGCGGTTGCCAGTCCCGATATCTATTGAGATAATCCCCCTCCTGATCCATCGCAAGATAAGGTTCATAGGTACCCCGATCCAGTATTCATCGGGGTCGTACAGTTTGTAATTACTAACGAAAAAACATGGCTGAGAAACGCAATATTTTCCTGATAGGTCCCATGGGTGCGGGCAAGAGCACCATAGGTAGACATCTGGCAGAACAACTGCATATGGAGTTTTTCGACTCAGATCATGAGATTGAGCGCCGCAGTGGTGCCGATATCGGCTGGGTGTTTGATGTTGAAGGCGAAGAGGGTTTCCGTATTCGCGAAGAGAAGGTGATCAGCGAATTGTCTGAGCAGCAGGGTATCGTGCTGGCAACCGGTGGTGGTGCCATCAAGAGCCGGGAAACCCGCAACAAGTTGTCTGCTCGTGGCATCGTGGTCTACCTCGAAACCACCATTGAAAAGCAGTTGGCGCGCACACAGCGAGACAAACGCCGTCCTCTGCTACAGACCGAAGAGCCGCCGCGTGAGGTGCTTGAGCGTCTGGCACAAGAGCGCAACGCCCTTTATGAAGAAGTGGCTGACTTTGTTATCCAAACAGATGATCAAAGCGCAAAGATCGTTGCCAATCAGATTGTGAAGCTGATCGGTATGTAATCAAGAGGACGTCCATGGAACGGTTGAAGGTTGAACTGGGTGAGCGCAGCTATGCTATCGAGATAGCTGCCGGGTTGTTGCAGCGTCCCGAGGCGCTGGGATCGACCATCAAAGGTAGGCGGGTGATGATAGTGACCAACACGGTCGTTGCCCCACTCTATCTTGAACGGGTAATGGCACTGCTGTCCGGTTTTCAGGTTGAATCCCTGATCCTGCCTGACGGTGAGGCATACAAGAACCTGGCGACCTTTGAGCGGATCATGTCTGCTCTGCTTGAAACCAACCATGGGCGTGATACCACCCTCATCGCTCTGGGGGGCGGTGTGATCGGGGATGTGGTGGGCTTTGCGGCAGCAAGCTATCAACGTGGTATTCCTTTTATCCAGATCCCGACCACCCTGCTCTCCCAGGTTGACTCCTCTGTCGGCGGTAAAACCGCTGTCAACCACCCCCTCGGCAAGAACATGATTGGGGCTTTTTATCAGCCCAAACAAGTTGTTATCGATACCGAATGTCTGAGTACCTTGCCAGCCCGCGAATTTGCCGCGGGGATGGCCGAGGTGATCAAGTACGGCATCATTTGGGATGCTGATTTCTTCAGCTGGCTGGAGCAGAACATGGTGCGTCTGCAACAGCTGGAATCTGCCGCGCTGGCCTACGCCATCAAACGTTGCTGCGAGATCAAAGCCGATGTGGTCGGTCAGGATGAGACCGAGCACGGCGTCCGTGCATTGCTCAATCTGGGTCACACCTTTGGTCATGCCATCGAGGCCGAGCAGGGGTATGGCAACTGGCTGCACGGTGAAGCAGTATCCGCCGGCACCATGCTGGCAGCCTGGACTGCGCAGGCCCGTGGCGATATGAGCGAAGAGGACGTCGCGCGAGTGCGCGCCCTGCTGCTGGCCGCCAATCTGCCCATTCATGCGCCTGCCGAGATGGATTTCGCCGCCTTTATTCGCCATATGCGCCGTGACAAGAAGGTGCTGGAAGGCAAGCTGCGTCTGGTGTTGCCGGTTGGCATCGGCCATGCGCAGGTGGTGGGGGATGTGTCCGATGCCGAGTTGCTGGCGGTGATCGAGTCTGGTCGTGACGAATAAACTGCTAAAACTTCCTTCCCAGCGGCAGCTGGTTGACCGGCTGCTGCATCTGATTGAATTCAATCACCCTTTCATTTTTCTCTCCGGTAAACCCGGTTGTGGTCGCGGTACGCTGTGCGAATCCCTGCTCGGCGTGTTACCGGAAAAAGTGCGGGTGGTAAGCCTGATCGGTACGCCTGCCATGAAGATGGTGGATGTGCGCCAGCTGTTGCTACCACAGGTGGTGGCGCGCCCGCTCTTCAATCCACAGGATGCGCTGGCGGAGAGCTTCTTTCGCATGCTGGAGGGGAGCAAGCCTGCCACCCTGTTGCTACTGATAGAGCGTGCCGACCAGTTGCCGGCCGAATTGCTGGGAGAGTTGTGGGCGATCATCCGTCATAACGATACTCTGGCGGCGCCCCATCAGCTGGCCATTATCGTCTCGGGCAGTGACGTCTGGTGTCGTACCCAACGGCCGCAGCTCAAAGGGCGTGCCATGCCAGCCCTTGAGCTGGAAGTGCCGCCCCTGAGCCCGCCCGAGCAGCGCATCTTCTTGTATGAGAAAGCCAAAGAGCTCAAGATCCCGGCGACCCTCTTGCCCAAGCCGCAAGTGGAGGAGATCCTGAAAACGGCGAATGGACATCCGTCCACCATCATGCAGTTACTGGAGGATATCATGACCGACAGAAGGCCCAAGAAGCGTCAGGCGGAGTTGCCTGTCAAGAAGATTGCCACCGCTATCGCGCTGGTCGCTGGCGGCCTGCTGGCTTTGAGCTACCTGCTACCTGCGCTGTTTGACAATGAAAGCAAACCGGCGCTGCAGGATCCGGCGCAGAACACGGCATTGCCGATCCCAGTAGCGGGAGGCGATCCCCTCACCGCAGGCGGCTCGAATACCGATGCCGCTGCACAAGGCGCGCAAAACAGCGCTGCAGCCAGCAATCCCAACGGGGTTGTGAAGGATTGGCAGCCGGAGGCGAAAGTGCTGCCCAAGTCGGTAGAGAGCGAAACCGTGACCACCGAATCAACCAATTACGAAGGGCGTCGGGTGGTGATCTCTGACGAGGTCGTGCAAAAGCTGATGACCGAACCCAAGGTGAGCGGCGCTCTGCCTACTGACGTGGTGGACGAGCTGACCGGCAAGAACCCGAGTGGCACAGCCCCCAGTGGTGCAATCGCAACCACGGCGCCAGCCAGTACCGCCAAGGCACTGAATCCGGCGACAACCGCAACGCCTGCTGCTACCACCAAAACAGCCAGCAACGAGCCGGTTGCCGCGCCAGCACCCAAAGTGGCCCTGACACCGGTCGCCACCTTGAACAAGAAGCCGCGCAACCACTACAGCGTTCAGCTGATGGGGGCGAGCAACACCAAGGCGGTGGATCAATTTGTCGCCGAGCATGGTCTGGCGGGCAAGGTATGGGTCTATCAGACCAAATTCCGTGGCAGCCCCTGGTATGTGGTGCTGCAAGGGGATTATGCCGGTCTGACCCAGGCCAAGAGTGCCATTCGCAAGCTTCCGCCAGCCTTGCTGAAAGGTCAGCCCTGGCCCAAGTCGTTTGCACAGGTACAAAAAGAGCTGAAGCAATAGCCTTGATACCGGATAAGGGGGTAAAATCGTCCCCCTTTTTGGGTCTTGCCTTCTTACACACCGGATTTCCATGAAAAAAACACGCGCTTTTTTAAAATGGGCCGGGGGAAAATACTCCCTGGTTGAAGAGATTGCCGAGCGCCTGCCGGCCGGGCGTGTGTTGCTGGAGCCCTTCGTCGGGGCCGGGTCTGTGTTTCTCAACACCGACTACGACGCGTATGTGCTCAACGACATCAATCCGGATCTGATCTGCCTGTACAACCACCTCAAGCTGACGCCGGACAGTTTCATTGCCGAGGCGCGCAAGCTGTTTGTGGCAGAGCACAACCACAAGGCGGCCTATTACCGGCTGCGTACCCAGTTCAATCAGACCGAGACCACCTTCGAGCGGGCACTCTTGTTCCTGTTTCTCAACCGTCACGGTTTCAACGGACTGTGCCGCTACAACAAGAAGGGCGGCTTCAACGTGCCGTTCGGTTCCTACAAGAAACCCTATTTCCCGGAAAAAGAGCTGTGGGCCTTTGCCGAAAAGGCGCAGAAGGCGACCTTTATCTGCGAGAGCTACGCCGACGCCATCAAGCGTGCCGAAGAGGATTGGGTTATCTACTGTGATCCACCCTATGCGCCGCTCTCCACTACGGCGAGCTTCACCACCTATGCCTCCGGTGGGTTTACCCTGGATGATCAGGCGATCCTGGCGCGACTGGCCCGTCACACCGCCGCTCACAAAGGGGTGCCGGTGCTGATCAGCAACCACGATATTGAGCTGACTCGTGAGCTTTATCGCGGTGCCCGCCTCGACGAGATCCTGGTCAAGCGCACCATCAGCCGCAACGGCGGCACCCGCAACAAGGTGGCCGAGTTGTTGGCACTCTATCCGCCCGGAATCGAACCGGAGCAGGGCTACTATCCCAGTGACAGCGAACTGCTGCCACTGACGTAACAGACCATGCGGCGCCCAGGGGCGCCGTTTTTTATGGGCGAGTCCGCGCCCGTGCCGATGTCCTATAACTCGGGTTGCTGCGGGAGGGGAGGTGATTGCCCCCTTTACCCCGCATTCGAGTCGTTTTCGCCCGCCTTTTACGTTAAAATTGCGCCGCTTTTTCTCCCTGGCTGCCAATGGATGATGCTGATGAAAGACTTTCTGATTGCCCCCTCGATCCTCTCTGCCGATTTTGCCCGTCTGGGTGACGATGTAGCCAAGGTACTGGCTGCCGGTGCCGACGTGGTTCACTTCGACGTGATGGACAACCACTATGTCCCCAACCTGACCATTGGCCCCATGGTCTGTCAGGCGCTGCGTGACTACGGTATCGAGGCCCCCATCGACGTGCACCTGATGGTCAAGCCGGTGGATCGCATCATTCCCGATTTTGCCAAGGCGGGTGCTTCCCTCATCACCTTCCATCCGGAAGCGTCCGATCACGTTGATCGCTCTTTGGGCATCATCAAGGAGATGGGCTGCCAGGCCGGTCTGGTGCTCAATCCTGCTACCTCGCTCTCCTGCCTCGAGTATGTGATGGACAAGCTGGATGTGATCCTGCTGATGTCGGTCAACCCGGGTTTCGGTGGCCAGAGCTTTATTCCGGGCACCCTCGACAAGCTGCGTCAGGTGCGTCGTCTGATCGATGAGAGCGGTCGCGATATCCGCCTCGAGATCGATGGCGGGGTCAAGGTCGACAACATTCGCGAGATCGCCGAAGCGGGCGCCGACATGTTTGTCGCCGGCTCGGCCATTTTCAGCCAGCCTGACTACAAGGCGGTGATCGACAAGATGCGTGCGGAGCTGGCTCATGTCACACGCTGAGCGCGCATTTGATTTGGTGCTGTTCGATCTGGACGGCACCCTGATCGACAGCGCCGCCCAACTGGCGCTGGCGGTCAATCTGACGCTGACTGATCTGGGTCTGGAACAAGCTGATGAAGCGGTGATCCGTACCTGGGTTGGCAACGGCGCCGACAAGCTGATCCAGCGGGCGATCGCCTATCGCGAGGCCGACCCCGAGCTGTTTGCCAAGGCCCGTCCGATCTTTTTCCAGCACTACAACGCCTGTTTGCTGCAGGGGCTGGCTATGTATGATGGGGTTGCCCGGAGTTTGCGCCGTTTGCAAACCCTGGGCTACAAGCAGGCGATCGTCACCAACAAGCCGAGCGATTTTGTCGCGCCTATTCTTGATGCCCTCGGTATCAGCGATTGCTTCGCGCTCTGGCTCGGTGGCAACTGCGTACCGGTCAAGAAGCCGAGTCCGGAGCCCTTGCTGCACGCCTGCCAGGAGCTGGGAGTGAGCCCGGCTCGTACCCTGATGGTAGGTGACTCCGAAAATGATGTGCTGGCTGCCAAGGCGGCCGGCATGAAGGTTGTGGGCCTGACCTACGGTTACAACTATGGTCGCCCCATTGCCGACTCCCGGCCTGACTGGGTGTTCGAACACTTTTCCCTGCTCGATGCGCTGCTGAGCTAAGCGCGTCGCCGGACTGGCTGAATTACAAGGATTACTACTCTTATGACCAAACCAATCGTATTGAGCGGGGCGCAGCCCTCCGGTCAGCTGACCATCGGCAACTACATGGGCGCGTTGCGTCAGTGGGTCAATATGCAGGATGAGTACGACTGCCTCTACTGCATCGTCGACCTGCATGCCATTACCACCCGCCAAGATCCGGTTGCCCTGCGCAAGGCCTGCCTCGATGCTGCTGCCCTCTATCTGGCGGTCGGTATCGATCCCAAGAAGAGCACCGTTTTCATCCAGTCTCACGTGCCGCAGCATGCCGAGTTGGGCTGGATCCTCAACTGCTACACCCAGATGGGTGAGCTGTCGCGCATGACCCAGTTCAAGGACAAGTCCGCCCGTTTCGAGAACAACGTCAACGTCGGCCTGTTCGGCTATCCGGTGCTGATGGCCGCCGATATCCTGCTATATCAGGCCAATCAGGTGCCGGTCGGCAACGACCAGAAGCAGCATCTCGAGCTGACCCGCGATATCTGCACCCGCTTCAACAACCTCTATGGTGAGGTGTTCACCATGCCTGAGCCCTTCATTCCGACCGAAGGGGCGCGGGTGATGAGCCTGCAGGATCCGACCAAGAAGATGTCCAAGTCGGATGACAACGAGGCCAACTTCATCGGCTTGCTGGAAGATCCCAAGCAGATCGTCAAGAAGATCAAGCGTGCGGTAACCGACTCCGACGATCCGGCGGTGGTGCGTTTCGACCCGGAAAACAAACCGGGCGTCTCCAACCTGCTGACCCTGATGTCCGGCGTGACCGGCCGCTCCATCCCGGAGCTGGAGCAGCACTTCGAAGGCAAGATGTATGGTCACCTCAAGACCGAGACCGCCGAAGCCGTGGTTGCGCTGCTGGAACCGATCCAGGCTCGTTTCCACGAGTTGCGTCAGGATGAGGCCCATCTGATCGCGATTCTTGCCGAAGGGGCACAAAAGGCGCGTGAAAGAGCTGAAAAAACCCTGACCAGCGTATATGATGTAGTCGGCTTCGTTCCTCGAGCCTGACATACTGGGAAGGTGTAGTAGAAGAGAGCTGGGTATTTGCCTGGCTTTCTTTATTTTCCCACGTTGTATTTTGTTTAATTCTTTATTTCAACCCGGGTTATATCCCCAAGAGTACGCATGTCTGTTCAACCAAATATCTCGATTGAAGAGCTGAGTGACAAAGGTCACTGGCTGCGCAAGTTTCGCAAGGCGAAAAACCTCAATACCCTGCAATTGATGGTCTCCAATGCCATCGACAAACATCACAAGACTGCTGCCATCGCTGCCGCCATCTATCTGGCCGAATGTCAGCGTGAGCGGGAAATGGAACAGGGTCGTTTTCTCGATCGTTAATTACTGCCGCCGGTTATCTCATGTTGCTGTTAATTGATAACTACGACTCCTTTACCTGGAATCTGGTGCAATATTTTGGTGCGCTGGGCCAACAGGTGGTAGTCAAGCGTAATGACGAATTGATGCTGACCGATATCGAGCAGTTATCCCCCCGTTTTCTGGTTATCTCTCCCGGTCCCTGTACACCAAACGAGGCGGGTATCTCCCTCGATGCCATCACCCATTTTGCCGGCAAGCTACCCATTCTTGGCGTCTGCCTTGGCCACCAGTCACTGGCGCAGGCCTTCGGCGCCCGTGTAATACGTGCCCGTCAGGTAATGCACGGCAAAACCTCGCTCATCCGTCATCGAGGTGAGGGGGTGTTCAAGGGGCTCAACAACCCGCTGCGGGTGACCCGTTATCACTCACTGGTGGTGGAGCGCGACACGCTGCCCGACTGCTTTGAGGTCACCGCCTGGAGCGAGCATGCCGATGGCTCGTTTGACGAAATCATGGGGTTACGCCACAAGACACTTCCTGTCGAGGGTGTTCAGTTCCATCCGGAGAGTATTTTGAGCGAACAGGGTCATTTGCTGCTGGCCAATTTTCTGTCCTGTTCATAAAAATTTGTGATCACCTTCTCAAGTTTGAAAGAAGGTAAAAAAAATTTCTCTGACACTTTATTCAGCCCCCTTCCAGCCCAAATTATCTCTTGCCAAGCCCCCCTGAGTCGTTATGCAATGCGGTTGCCTAAAATCTCAAGGTCAATCGAACATTGTTCCTCATAGGTCGTCTTGTTACAGACTTTTTACTTTATTTCTGTGATAATCCCGTCACGTTTACACGGATTTAACTTTTAGGCGGTGGATTATTCTGTCGCCGAATCTGAAGGAGAGCTATATGTCAGAGTTGTTGGCAGTGACACGTGAAGTGTTTGATGAAGTGATGGTTCCCAACTATGCGCCAGCCAAGATCATCCCGGTGCGTGGTGAAGGGTCACGTGTCTGGGATCAGGAGGGGCGCGAGTATGTCGACTTCGCCGGTGGTATCGCCGTTAACGGCCTGGGTCACTGTCATCCCAAGCTGGTCGAGGCTCTGAAAACCCAGGGCGAGAAGCTGTGGCACCTCTCCAACGTAATGACCAACGAACCGGCCCTGCGTCTGGCCAAGAAGCTGGTCGCGGCCACCTTTGCCGACAAGGTCTACTTTTGCAACTCCGGCGCCGAAGCGAATGAAGCTGCCCTCAAGTTGGCTCGCCGCTACGCCATCGAGAAGTTTGGCGAGCAGAAGACCCAGATCATCGCCTTCAATCAGGGCTTCCACGGTCGTACCTTCTTTACCGTCAGCGTCGGTGGCCAGGCTGCCTACTCCGATGGCTTCGGTCCCAAGCCCGGTGACATTACCCATGTTCCCTACAACGATCTGGCGGCACTAGCCGAGGTGATCTCCGACAACACTTGCGCCGTGGTAATGGAGCCGCTGCAAGGGGAGGGGGGCATCATTCGTCCTACCGACGAGTTTGCCAAAGGGGTGCGCGAGCTGTGCGACAAACACAATGCCCTGCTGGTGTATGACGAAGTGCAGTCAGGGGTCGGCCGGACCGGTGATCTCTATGCCTATATGGGGCTCGGCGTCACGCCGGACATCCTCACCAGCGCCAAGGCGCTGGGGGGCGGTTTCCCCATCGGCGCCATGCTGACCACCGACGAAATCGCTTCTTACCTGAAAGTGGGCACTCACGGCTCTACCTACGGCGGTAACCCGCTGGCCTGTGCGGTCGCCGAGGCAGTGATCGACGTGATCAATACTCCCGAGGTACTGGACGGGGTCAAGCGGCGCGAACAGCTGTTCCGCGATGGGCTTGAGGCGATCAACGCCAAATACCACTGCTTTAGTGAAGTGCGTGGCAAGGGGCTGCTGCTGGGTGCCGCTCTGAGCGAGGACTTCAAGGGGCGTTCCCGCGACTTCCTGCTGGCCTCTATCGATCAGGGGCTGATGGCACTGGTTGCCGGTACCAACGTGGTTCGTTTTGCCCCTTCACTGGTGATCCCGGAAGCGGACATCAAGGAAGGGTTGGCCCGCTTCGAGAAGGCGGTTGCCCAGGTGGTCAACGCCTGATTCCAAATTGAGGTGGGGAGCTCTCCCGGCAGGAGCCGGGCCCCCACCTGTCGTCAATGAAAGGGAGTTGTCATTTATGTTGGTTATCCGTCCCATCGAGCAAAAAGATTTTGCCGGGCTCAAGACCTGCGCCATCGAGTCCGGCACCGGCATGACCTCGTTGCCCGTCAACGATGAGTTGCTGCAGCGCAAGATCGATGCTTCTACCCAGACTTTTTCCGACAAGCCCGCCGGCAAGGGGGACTGCCTCTACTTCTTCGTGGCTGAGGATCTGGAGACCGGCGAGATGGTCGGCACCTGTGCCATCGATGCCGCGGTTGGCCTCTCCCAGCCGTTTTACAACTACCACATCGGCAAAGTGGTGCACTCTTCTCCCAAGCTCGGCATCTACAACGTCGTTGAAACCCTGACTCTCTCCAACGACTACACCGGCAACTCCGAGCTCTGCACCCTGTTCTTGCGCGAATGTGCCCGCGAAGGGCTCAACGGCCGCCTGCTCTCCAAGCACCGCTTTCTGTTTATGGCCGAGCACCCCGAGCTGTTTGACGAGACCGTCTTCGCCGAGATGCGTGGCGTCTCCGATGCCAACGGTCACAGCCCCTTTTACGAGTGGCTGCAAACCCACTTCTTCTCGATGGATTTTCCCACCGTCGACTATCTGACCGGCATCGGCAAGAAGCGCTTTATCGCCGAGTTGATGCCCAAGTACCCCATCTACGTCAATTTGCTGAGCAAAGAGGCGCGCGCCGTTATCGGCCAGACCCACGAGAAGACCCGCCCGGCCATCAAGATGCTGCAGGACGAGGGCTTCGTGAACCGTGGTTACGTCGATATTTTCGATGCGGGCCCCACCGTCGAGTGCGACGTGAAGAATATTCGCAGCGTGCGCCGCAGCAAGAAGCTGCGGGTGCTGGTGGGCGAGCCTATCGGTGGCAAGACCCACCTTATCTGCAACAGCCGCTTCGAACATTACCGCGCCTGCTACGGCAATATCCGGGTCGATCTCGACAAGCACGAAGCCATCATTCCGCCCAAGATGGCGGCGGCACTCAAGGTGCAGGATGGCGACATGGTGCGGGTGGTCGACCTCGACTGAGACAAACAGGACAAGCAAACCGATTATCAGACAGGCAGCCGAGGCTGCCTGCCAGCGACAGGGAGTGAATGGATGAGCCAGTTAGTGCAATTTATCGACGGTCAGTGGCTTGCCGGTGAAGGCAAGCCGTTCGAGTCAACCGATCCGGCCAAGAACGAGGTGATCTGGCAGGGGGCTGCCGCCAGCACGGCGCAAGTGGATGCCGCCGTCAAGGCCGCCCGTGCCGCCTTCTACCACTGGGCGGACATGAGCCTTGAGGATCGCCTGGCCATAATGCGTCGTTATGCCGACCTGCTCGGCGAGCAGAAAGAGGCGCTGGCCCTGACTATCGCCCGCGAAACCGGCAAACCGCTGTGGGAGACCCGCACCGAAGTGGCCGCCATGCAGGGCAAGATTGCCATCTCCATTCGTGCCCACGACGAGCGCACCGGCACCGTTGAAAATGCCATGCCGGGCGCCAAAGCGTTTGTCCGTCACAAGCCCCACGGCGTGGTGGCTGTGTTCGGCCCCTACAACTTCCCGGGCCATCTGCCCAACGGCCATATAGTCCCAGCCCTGATCGCGGGTAACGCCGTGGTGTTCAAACCCTCCGAGCTGACCCCCATGGTGGCCGAGGCCATGGTCAAGGTGTGGCAGCAGGCCGGATTGCCCAAGGGGGTGCTCAATCTGGTGCAAGGGGAGGTAGAGGCCGGCAAGGCGCTGGCGGGCAACCCCGATATCGACGGCCTCTTCTTTACCGGTTCATCCCGTACCGGTCATTTCCTCCATCAGCAGTTTGCCGGCCAGCCGGGCAAAATTTTGGCGCTGGAGATGGGCGGCAACAACCCGCTGATCGTGAAAGATGTGAGCGACATCGACGGCGCCGTCCATGCCATCGTCCAGTCGGCATTTATCACCTCGGGTCAACGTTGCACCTGTTCCCGCCGTCTGTTTGTCGAGCGCGGTGAGCGGGGCGATGCCCTGGTCAATCGACTGATCGAGGTGGTCAGCCAGATCAAGGTCGGCCTCTATGACGCCGCCGAGCAGCCGTTCATGGGCTCGATGATAAGCGAGAAGGCAGCACAGGGCATGGTCGAGGCGCAAGCCAACCTGCAGCGCCTCGGTGGCGAGAGCCTGCTTACCCTCAAGCACCTGGAAGCGGGCACAGGCTTTGTCTCCCCGGGCATTATCGACGTGACCTCAGTGAGCGAGCTGCCTGACGAAGAGTACTTCGGCCCGCTGTTGCAACTCATTCGTTATGATGATTTCGATGCCGCCATCGATCAGGGCAACGCCACCCGCTATGGTCTCTCGGCCGGTCTGCTGGGGGACAAGGAGGCGGACTGGCACCACTTCTTCAAGCGGATCCGCGCCGGTATCGTCAACTGGAACAAGCCCATCACCGGCGCCTCCAGTGCCGCGCCGTTTGGCGGCATCGGCGCCTCCGGCAACCACAGAGCAAGCGCCTACTACGCTGCTGACTACTGTGCTTACCCAGTTGCCTCCGTTGAAGACAGCAAGGCCGCTATGCCGGATCAACTGTCGCCTGGCCTGCGCTTCTAATAACGACACGGGGCATCCAGCGGTGCCCCCATCTGTACCCGCAATCAAAGGAAAGAGAGATGCAAAAGGATATCGACACCCTGTTCAGCCATCTGTGGGACAACTACATCAAGGTGACCCCGAGCGCCCTCAAGGTGCACACCCTGCTGGGTGGCGGCGAGCCTATCGTCAACGATCACGTGGCGTTTCGTACCTACAACCTGCCCAAGCTGGGGCTGGAGAAGCTGGCAGCCCACTTTCTGGCGCTCGGTTACGAGCAGAAGGGCGAGTATGTCTTCAAGGCCAAGAAGCTCTACGCCAAGCACTTCGAGCATCAGGATCCGGACGCTCCCAAGGTGTTTATCAGCGAGCTGAAGGTGGAAGAGCTCTCCCCGGCTGCCCAGGCCATCATCCACAAGCTGGCGGATCAGGTGCCCGATCATCTGACCGATACCCCGGCATTTCTCTACACCGGCGCCCCCTGGCAGGTCTCTTACGCCGACTACCAGACCCTGCTGGCTGAGAGCGAGTATGCAGCCTGGATGGCAGCCTGGGGTTATCGTGCCAACCACTTCACGGTCAATATCAACAAGTTGAAGGATTTCGACACCATCCATCAGGTCAATGCTGCGCTCAAGGCGGCGGGTTTCGTGCTCAACAGCGTGGGTGGCGAGGTGAAAGGGGACCCGCAGGTGATGCTGGAGCAATCCTCCACCATGGCGGACAAAGCAGAGGTGCCGTTCAGCGATGGGGTGCGTACCATCCCGAGCTGCTTCTACGAGTTTGCCCTGCGCTATCCGCAGGCCGACGGCGTACTCTATCCGGGCTTTGTCGAAGCGTCCGCCGACAAAATTTTTGAGTCCACCAATGCCATGTAACAACGGGTGTTGGCCAAAGTGCCACTGTTCATGATGTGACATGACGACAGCCCCATATCGGGGCTGTCGTCATTTGCATATCTGGGGGATATCTAGGGTGCGGGGTAGAGAGCACCCAGCACAGCCGGACGGCTGGCGCCGGTGACGGCGGGCAGGTTGCCGGGTTTGTGCTTGATAAAGCGCTCCGCCAGCCAGGCAAAGGCTGCGCCTTCCATCCAGTCGGGGGCAAGGCCCAGCTCGGCAGTGCTGGCGATGCGCCAGCCGGGCAGCAGGCTGGCCAATTCGCTCAGCAGCGGGGCGTTATGGGCGCCGCCGCCGCAGACAAACAGCTCGGGACGGGTTTGCGCCTCATTCGGGGCAGGCAGCTGGCGGGCGATGCTGTGGCAGGTGAGCGCCTGCAGAGTGCGCTGCACATCCGCCGCGGCATAGGGTTGGCCAGCCAGCTCGCCATCGAGCCACGCCAGGGTGAACATCTCCCGCCCGGTGCTCTTGGGGGCGGGGGCGGCGAAATAGGGGTGAGCCAGCAGCTTCTCCAGCAGGGCCGGGATTGGCTTGCCGCTGGCCGCCCACTGGCCGCCGGCATCGTAACCGGCCCCCTTGGGGTGATGGCGGCGATACCAGCCGTCGAGCAGGGTGTTGGCCGGGCCGGTATCGAAGCCATAGACCCCGTTGGCATGGCCCGGCAGCACCGAGATATTGGCGATGCCGCCGAGGTTCAGCACCACCCGCAATGCACCGGGGCGGGCAAAGAAGGCCTGATGGAAGGCGGGCACCAGCGGGGCCCCCTGACCGCCGAGGGCCATGTCCATGGTGCGAAAGTCGGCGATGACATCGATGCCGGTCAGCGCCGCCAGCAGGGCCGCGTTGCCGATCTGCAGGGTGAAGCCAAGCTGGGGGCGGTGGCGGATGGTCTGGCCGTGGCTGCCGATGGCGCGAATATCGGCGGGCGTGAGGCCCGTCTTGGCCAGTAGGGCGTGGGTGGCGGCGGCAAATTCGCGCGCCACCAGATTGTCGGCCACCCCCATGCGATCGATCTCGTTGTCGCTAGGGGTACAGAGCTCATGCAGCTCGTGGGCGGTGGGCCAGGGGTGGCTGAGGGCCGCCTCGACCCGCAGTTGATCCCCGTCGATCACCACCAGCACGGCGTCAATACCGTCCATGCTGGTGCCTGACATCAATCCGATATAGCGTTCAGCCATTGGCTCTCCTCACTCGCTGGTCGGGATAGTCCGCTTCCCGACACCGATGCAGCATGGCGCCGAGCCATGCGCAGGCAAAATAAAAAGGGCTGGCGGGGCTGCTACCCCGCCAGCCCTGATGGCTTAGTTGCCGCGGCTATCCCGCTTGTTCTGGGCCAGCTGCAGCTCGGGGCTGTCGAGCTTGGCCAGTTGCGGCATCGCCAGCTTTTTGAAGTTGGCCAGCTCGCGTCCGCTCAGGGTCTCTGCCTGCGGCAGGGTGAGGGTGCGCGGGTTCTTGTGAATGCCGCCCACCACGAATTCGTAGTGCAGGTGCGGGCCGGTGACGCGGCCGGTGCCACCCAGAGTGCCGATGGTCTGCCCCTGCTTCACCCGCTGTCCCTTGTTGACGGTGCGTTTGGAGAGGTGCAGGTACTTGGTCACATAGTTGCCGGCATGCTTGATAAAGACGTAGTTGCCGTTGAACTGGTTGTAGCCCGCCGCCACCACGTTGCCGGAGCCCGCCGCCATGATGGGGGTGCCCACCGGCGCCACATAGTCGATGCCGTTGTGGGGGCGGATCTTGCCGGTCACCGGATGGAGGCGGCGCGGGTTGAAGTTGGAGCTGATGTATTTGAAGTTGACCGGCGCACGCAGGAAGCTCTTGCGCATGGCTTTGCCTTCCGGGGTGTAGTAGTTGCCATCTTCATTGAGCACGGCGCGGTAGGCAGTGCCCTGGTTGACGAACTCGGCGGCCAGAATATCGCCGGAGGCGACCCGCTCGTCGTCGCGGAACTTGTCTTCATAGACCACCCGGAAGCTGTCCCCCGGCTGCAAGTCCTGGGCAAAGTCGATGTCCCAGCCGAAGATGGCGGCCAAGTCCATGATCTGATCTTCGGTCATCCCCGCATCCACCGCCGCGCCCCAGAAGCTGGAGCGGATCTCGCCCTTGCTCACCTGTTCGCGGGTGTCGAGGGCGATCTTGACGTTGCGGGCGACAAAGGTCTCCTCCTTGCGGCTCACCTTGAGCGCCTGCTCCAGACTGTGGGGGTAATAGAGGCTGTGCAGCTCGCCGTTTTCGGTGAGCTTGAAGGTGAGCTCCTGCCCCGGTTGCAGCATCCGCAGGGGATCGCTGCCCTCGAGCTGATCGATCAGGTGCAGATCCGTGGTGCTCAGGCCAATGCGCTGGAAGATGACTCCCATGTTGTCGCCACGGCGTACCTTCACCTGCTTGGTGATATAGCGCGGCTTGGGCGGGGTAACGGGCTGGGCGGCCTCGGCCGGCAGCTCGTCGTTCAGCGCGTTATCGTTGGCCGGTTCCCGCAGGGCAATTTCGTTGCCGTTTTCATCGACCCGTGTTGCTACTGCCTGTTCGCTTGGCCAGGCAGCCAGCATCATGATCATGATGCTCAAGATCAGCACCATCTTGCGGTGCCAGTGGGGGAGTGCGTTGAAGGCGTGCCAAATAACCATGAGAAGCAGATGAAGTCGGGCAGAATGGACGGATTTTACAGCCTTTCCAATTGGCCCGCCATTCCAGTAATATGTTTGGCCCTGTGGAATCGTGATGGAGAGTCAAAAAATGTCCCAGCTCGAGGTGGCGCTAGCCGAGATCAAGCGCGGAGCGGAAGAAATTCTGGTTGAAGAAGAACTTGTCGCCAAGTTGAAGGAAGGGCGCCCGCTGCGCATCAAGTTGGGCATGGACCCGACCGCCCCCGACATTCACCTGGGTCATACCGTGATCCTCAACAAGCTGAAGACCTTCCAGGATCTGGGCCATGAAGTGATCCTGCTGATCGGTGACTTCACTGCCATGGTGGGTGACCCCTCCGGCAAGAACGCTACCCGTCCGCCGCTCTCCGAAGAGGCTATCAAGCATAACGCCCTCACCTATGCCGAGCAGGCGTTCAAGATCCTCGATCCCGCCAAGACCCGCATCGAGTACAACTCGACCTGGCTGAGCGAGCTGGGTGCGACCGGCATGATCAAGCTGGCGGCCAAGCAGACCGTGGCCCGCATGATGGAGCGCGATGACTTCAAAAAGCGCTACACCGGCGGCCAATCCATCGCGATTCACGAATTCCTCTATCCGCTGCTGCAAGGCTATGACTCGGTCGCGCTGAAGGCGGACGTTGAGCTCGGTGGTACCGACCAGAAGTTCAACCTGCTGATGGGCCGCGAGCTGCAAAAAGATGCCGGCATGGCGACCCAGTGCGTGCTGATGATGCCGCTGCTGGTGGGTCTGGATGGCGTCAAGAAGATGTCCAAGTCCGCAGGCAACTACATCGGCGTTCACGACGCTCCGGGCGAGATGTTCGGCAAGATCATGTCCATCACCGACGATCTGATGTGGAACTACTACGAGCTGCTCTCCTTCCGCCCGCTGGCTGAAATTGAAGAGTTCAAGGCAGGCATCGCTGCCGGTACCCTCAACCCGCGCGATGTGAAGATCTGGCTGGCCAAAGAGATCATCGCCCGTTATCACGACGAAGCGGCGGCTGAAGCGGCCCACGAAGATTTCACCCAGCGTTTCTCCAAGAACGCCATTCCGGACGAGATGCCGGAAATCGAGCTGGCTCTGGAAGGCGAAGGGCTGGCCATCGCCAACCTGCTGAAAGAGGCCGATCTGGTGGCCACCACCTCCGAAGCGCTGCGGATGATCAAGCAGGGCGCGGTCAAGGTGGATGGCGAGAAGCTGGAAGATGGCAAGGCACTCATCGGTGCCGGTACCGCCGTCTATCAGGTCGGCAAGCGCAAGTTTGCCCGCGTGACTGTCAAATAAGCAGTACCGTCAAATAAGCCGTCGCATCAGGCAAGCTGGTCATCAAACCGGTTCAAGCTTGTTCAACAGGGCCTCCTTCGGGAGGCCTTGTTGTATCTGGGCGGCACGGATCTGGGCGATAAAGTGCCGCAGCACGGCACTGCTTGGGTGTGGCCGTGTCGCCAGACTGATGCTGGTCATCATGCCGTTGCCCTCAATGGGGTGATAACTGACCCCGAGCGGGCGCAGCGCCGCCACCGAGCTGGGCACCAGAGTCACGCCAAAGCCAGCCTGCACCATGCCGACGGTGGAGATCACCTGCGGGCATTCGGGCCCCAATATCGGCTCGAAGCCCGCCTCCCGACAGAGGCCCACGATGCCGTCATAGAGCCCGGGCCCGATGGCGTGGGGAAACAGAATAAAACTCTCGTCCTTCAGGCTGACCAGTGGCAAGGGGCCCGGCTTGGCCTTGGGATGGCTGGTCGGCAGGGCGATCAGCAGCGGCTCCTGCTCGATAAGGTGATGGGCAAAGCCCTCGCTACCCCGGCAGGGGAGCCGCAAGATGGCCGCGTCCAGCCGATCGTTGCGTAGCGCCTCCACCAGTGCCGGCATGGTGCCCTCCTGCGGGCTGAGGGCCACCTCGGGGTAGCGCTCCCGATAGTCGTGCAGCAGGGTCAGCACCGCGGGGTGGAGCACGGTGGAACCGGCAAAGCCGATCCGCAGTGCCCCTTGCTCGCCCCGGGCAATCCGCTTTACCTTCAGTTTTGCCGCATCGGCCAGCGCCAGGATCTGCGCCGCATCCCGATAGAGGCTCTCGCCCGCCTCGGTCAGCTCGACACTGCGGGTCAAACGGCGCAGCAGCGGGGTGCCCAAGGTCTCCTCCAGCTTGCGGATCTGCTGGCTCAGCGGCGGCTGGGCCATGTTGAGTGATTCGGCTGCGCGGGTGAAATTCTGCTTTTCAACAACGGCCATGAAGTAGCGGAGCGTACGAAGTTCCATATCGATTGAGTCTCAAAGTCATGGGATCAGCGTATTGGTGTTGAAATGTGAACCAAGTCACCATTGGATCCGAACGCTAACAGGATTCACGGTGGAGGTGAAACCCGAATGGAACATATTGCAACATCTGACAGTGCCGGGTGCAGCTGTGCCCTCGAAGTGAGCCAGCAGTTTTCTCGCTGGCGCAGGCAGCATGACGGTGGCGAGATCTACCAGAGTTCCCTGATGAGCGCCCTGCTGGCGGGGGTCTACGAAGGGGAGACCACCATGAGCGAGCTGCTGCGCCACGGCGACTTTGGCCTCGGCACCTTCAATCACCTCGATGGTGAGCTGATCGCCTTCGAGCGGCAGATCCACCAGTTGCGCTCCGATGGCTCGGCTCGGCCCGCCCGCGCCGATCAGAAGACCCCCTTTGCGGTGATGACCCATTTTCGCCCCTGTCTGGAGCGTCGTTTCGATCACCCCCTGAGCCGTGACGAGATCCACCAGTGGGTGGATCGGCTGGTGGGCTCCGACAACGTCTTCGTCGCCCTGCGCCTCGACGGCCAGTTTGAAACGGCCAAGGTTCGTACCGTGCCGCGTCAGGAGCCCCCCTATCGCCCCATGCTGGAGGCCATCGAGCAGCAGCCGCTGTTCCGCTTTGCCGCGGTAGCGGGGACTCTGGTGGGCTTTCGCTGCCCGCCGTTCGTGCAGGGGGTCAATGTGGCGGGCTTTCACGAACACATGATCACCGCCGATCGCAAGGGGGGCGGCCATCTGCTCGACTACACCATGGCCCACGGCACCCTGCGACTTTCGGTGGTGCGTCACCTCAATCTGGCCCTGCCATCGGATCCCGCTTTCCGGCAGGCCGACCTCACCCCCGCCGATCTCGATCGCGCCATTCAAGCCGCCGAAGGCTAATAGACAAGGAGCAATAACATGGAAAACAGACAGTGGAAGTGCGGTGCCGAGCTGGTGGTTCGTCATCTGGAGGCGCAAGGGGTCAAGCAGGTGTTCGGTATTCCCGGTGCCAAGATTGATCGGGTGTTCGATGCGCTGGAGGATTCCCCCATCGAGACCATAGTGGTGCGCCACGAGGCGAATGCCGCCTTTATGGCGGCCGCCGTGGGGCGCCTGACCGGCAAGGCGGGGGTGGCGCTGGTCACCTCGGGCCCCGGCTGCTCCAACCTCATTACCGGGTTGGCGACTGCCACCTCGGAGGGAGACCCCATGGTGGCGCTGGGCGGTGCAGTGCGCCGTGCCGATGGCCTCAAGCTCACTCATCAGAGCATGGATACGGTCAACCTCTGCCGTCCGGTCACCAAGTTCAGCGCCCAGGTCAACAGCGGGGCGGCGATCTCGGAAGTGATGGCCAACGCTTTTCGCGCCGCCGAGCTGGGACGGCCGGGGGCGGCGTTTGTCAGCCTGCCGATGGATATCATCAACAAGCCGGTACAGGGCAATGTGCTGGTACCCCGCGAAGTGCCGGAGCCGGGCTGCGCCGATGAGCAGAATATGGAGCAGGCATTGACCCTGCTGCGCAACGCCGAGAATCCGGTGGTACTGCTCGGCCTGATGGCGAGCCGGCCGGAAAATGCCGAGGCAGTGCGCGCCTTCCTCGACAAGGCGCGGCTGCCGGTGACCGGTACCTATCAGGCTGCCGGGGTGGTGGACAGCTGCCACTTCGATGACTTTGCCGGACGGGTCGGGCTCTTCAACAACCAGCCGGGGGATCAGCTGCTGGCAGGGGCCGATCTGGTGATCTGCATCGGCTACAGCCCCATCGAGTACGACCCCGTGCTGTGGAATGGCGATCGGGAGCGGCGCATCCTCCATATCGACGTGCTGCCTGCCGATATCGACAGCAGCTACTGCCCGACTGCTGAGCTGGTGGGGTCGATCCGCGCCAACCTGTTGCAGCTGACCCGTATCATGGGCAATCCGAAAATCCGCCCCCCCGAAGTGGATCGGTTGCTGCAATGGGTACGCCAGCAGCGGCTGCGACTGGCGATGCGGGCCGACGATCTGCACGGCAATCCGGTTCACCCCTTGCGTATCGTGCGCGAGCTGCAGGATCTGGTGCGCGACGACATGACCCTCTGCGTCGACATGGGCAGCTTCCATATCTGGATTGCCCGCTACCTCTACAGCTTCCGCGCCCGTCAGGTGTTGATCTCCAACGGTCAGCAGACCATGGGGGTGGCCCTGCCGTGGGCCATCGGTGCGGCGCTGGTGCGGCCGGGAGAGAAGGTGATCTCGGTATCGGGGGATGGCAGCTTTATGCAGTCGAGCATGGAGCTGGAGACGGCGGTGCGGCTCAAGAGCAATATCGTCCACATCATCTGGGTCGATAACGGCTACAACATGGTGGCGATGCAGGAGCAGCAGAAGTATTGTCGCACCTCTGGCGTCTCTTTTGGCCCCATCGACTTCAAACGCTATGCCGAATCGTTCGGGGCGGCCGGGTTTGCGGTGCGCTCGGCCGACGAGCTGCGCGCCACCCTGCGGGCCGCGCTGGCGGTGGAGGGGCCTGCTGTGGTGGCCATTCCGGTGGATTACTCCGACAACCCGGGGCTGATGGCCCAGCTCAGGCCAGAAGTATTGGCATAGTGTGGGCAGCAGTGCTGGCCTGAATCCTCGAGTAAGGGCAGGCAGACCCGCCCATATAGCAGAAACCGGCATCAGGGGATGCCGGTTTTTTATTGTTTTGCGGGATGGGTGGTCTTAACGGGCCAGCTGGACGGCGGCGCGTGCGCGGGCCGGTTGCGGGCGACGCTTGTTTTTTGGCGCGCAGGCCATCTTCAGGCGCAGCCACTCGCGCCACAGCAGCCAGCAGAGCGGCAGGGTGAGCAGCAGCACGGTCGCGGGCTGGGCCATCAGCACCCCATCACGACCCCACAGTTGTGGCAGCAGGAAGATGAGCGGCAGCAGCAACACGGTTTTGGCGATGGAGATGACCAGCGCCTGACGGGTACGCGCCATGGATTGCAGCAGCACTATGCCGAACATGATGATCCCCTCCAGCGGAATGGCGCCGAGGTTGAGGGTCAGGCTGCTGATGGCAGCGGCCAGCAGTTCGGGATCCTTGTCGCCGGTATAGAGCATTGCGACCTGTCCCGGCAGCAGCTGGATGGTGAGCCACACCAGCATGCCGTAGATAAAGGTGAACTTGAGCCCCATCTCCATGAGGTACTTGAGGTTGCGGTGGCGCTTGGCCCCCGCCGCCTTGCTGATGAGCGGCTGAATGCCGAACGCCAGCCCCTGCAGGATGACGATAAAGACCGCCTCGGTGTAACCGGCAACGGTAAAACCCGCCAGATCCTTCACATTGCCATACACCATCAGCTGGCTGTTGTGCAGCATCAGCAGCAGGCCGAGGTTGAACTGGGCAATCAGGCTCGGCAGGCCGGTAAAGAGCAGGTGCGGCATGGCGGGGAGGTTGGGCACCAGATCCCGCCAGCTGAGGCGCAGCCGCGCCCAGGGGGTAAAGAAGTAGCCAAGGCCGATCAGGCTCACCGCACCCTCTGCCATCAGGGTGGCTTGCGCAGTCCCGATCAATCCCAGCCCCAGCCGACCCACCATGATGTAGTTGAGGATGATATTGAGCACGGCGCCGCTGCTCACCAGCACCATGGCCAGTTTCGGGCGGCCATCGTTGCGCAGCAGATAGGGCACCGCCAGATTGCTGGCCAGCAGCAGGGTACCGCCGCCAATCCAGGTTAGGTAGTCGCTTGCCTGTTTCCAGGTCTCGGTGCCCTGTTCAATCCCCAGCCCCAGCAGGATATCGGTGTGGGTGTAATAGAGCAGCACCGGCGCAACGCCCCCGAGTCCGGCCAGCAGCCAGAGGGCGTTGACCAGCGCCTGACGGGCCAGCTTGTCGTTTTTCGCCCCTTGCTGGAAGGAGATGGCAGTGGCGGCCCCCATGCTGATCATGGCGGCCAGACCAATCAGCACCATGATGACCGGATAGACCAGGTTGATCCCGGCGAGGCCAGCGGCACCGACATAGTGGCCGACGAAGATGCCGTCGATGAGGTAGTAGGCCCCCGAGACCAGCATGGCAAGAATGGAGGGGAGGGCGTAAGCCCAGAAGCGACGGGTCATGGCCCGTTGCCGCAGTGTTAAATAGGCAGACATATCTGTTCTCTCGGGGAGTTCGATTATCGAACAGCTAGTCTAGATTAATACTTATTTGGTGATAATCAGGGTTTCACTTGATGAATTGCTGATTATTACTCATTAATCCGGGGTTTTGGTAGTGGGCCTTGAGCATGTCGATCAGGATGCGCAGGCCGCTGCCCAGTTGATGCCGACTGGGATAGAAGAGGTAGAAGCCGGCAAAGGTGGGGCACCAGGGCTCCAGCACGGTGAGCAGTTTCCCTTCCGCGACTTTTTGGCTCACCTCCTCTTCCAGACAGTAGGCGAGCCCCAGCCCCGCCTCGGCGGCGCCCAGATAGAGGGCTGGGGTGCTGGTAGTGAGCGGCCCGGTCACTTCGATCTCCAGCATGGTGCCATCGGCGGCAAAGGCCCAGCGATAGTGATGGTGCGGGGTGAGGCGATAGCCGATGCAGGCGTGGCGGCTCAGCTCGCTCGGGTGCTCCGGCGTACCGTGCTCCGCCAGATAGGCCGGGGAGCCCACCACCAGATAGCGCTGGGGCGGGCCGAGGGGGATGCCGATCATCTCCTTGGGCAGCAGATCCCCATAAAAGAGCGCGGCATCGTAACCATCTTCAATCAGCCGGGGCATCAGCTCCTGCTCCACTACCTCCACCTGCATCCGCGGATAACGGGCCAGATAGTCGATCAGCACAGGTGCCAGCAGACTGTCGATGGCGCCGCGGGGGGCGCAGAGTTTGAGTCGACCCACCGGTTCATCGCTGTTGCGGGCCAGCTCGCAAAGCGCCTCTTCAAGAGTATTGAGGGTGGGGAGCAGCTGCTTGAGCAGCCGCTGGCCCGCTTCGGTCGGTACCACGGCGCGGGTACTGCGGTTGAGCAGCCGCACCCCCAGACGGGCTTCCAACCCTTTCAGGCTGTGGCTGAGGGCGGAGGCGGAGACCCCGAGTTCGAGGGCGGCCTTGCTGAAACTGCGGTGACGGGCGACGGCGGCAAACACCGCCAGTTCGGCGAGATCGGTACGGGTAATGGTCATCATCAATCAACAAAAAGGCGTGAGTCACAAGGGTACGCCAAGGCCGTGTCGCACACAATCCGCGCTAAACGGGTGGCTTGTTGCAAATATGTAGCTGCTCGCAGGCCATTGATTCCAGTGAAACTAAGTTGAATTGTTAAAAAAACTCACAATAAGGCGCCTTGAGTGTGATCTTGGTCGTCCGAAAGGCGACCAAAATCAAACTTTGGTTGATTAATTCAAAAAAACGCTGTGATTAATAAGGGCATTTAATTAAAGTCAGCCCATCAAGAGTGGTGCACGTTAATCGGTTGTTAAGTGAGACGGGCGCCGACCCTCAGGGTCAAAATCTCGCACTGTTGTTTGTTGCAATCCTGTTGTCACAAGGAGTGATGGCCAGGTTGCCGGGGGGCGAGAGGTTAATATCAAGGACGGACAGCAGGCGTTCCAGGGAGATGGAACCGGGCCAAGGCCCGACCAAACAAGAATCCCATTTTCCTAGATGACAGGAACAACGTATGTCTGACATGAATATTGCAGCTGATGGTCGTTTAGCCAGCAACACCTCCCGCGGCGTCAACAAGGCCGATGTGGTCTGGATGCTGGGTCTGTACGGTACCGCGATCGGTGCCGGTGTGCTCTTCCTGCCAATCAACGCCGGTGTAGGTGGCCTGTGGCCGCTGGTTGCCATGTTGATCCTGGCGCTGCCGCTGACTTTCTTTGCTCACCGTGGTCTGACCCGCTTCGTGCTGTCCGGCTCTACCCGTGATGGCGACATCACTGAAGTAGTAGAAGAGCACTTCGGCAAGACCGCAGGCAAATTCATCACCCTGCTCTACTTCTTTGCCATCTACCCGATCGTGCTGATGTATTCAGTCGCCATCACCAACACCGTCGAGAGCGTGATTGTTCACCAGCTGGGCATGTCTGCACCTCCCCGTGCCGTTCTGTCACTGGCTCTGATCCTCGGTCTGATGGCGGTTGTTCGTCTGGGCGGCCAGGTTATCGTCAAAGCGATGAGCGTGCTGGTATTCCCGTTCGTGCTCACCCTGATGGGTCTGGCGTTCTACCTGATCCCGCACTGGAACGGTGCCATCATCACTGAAGCTCCGGCCCTGTCCGACGCCTTCAACGGTGACTTCATCAAGACCCTGTGGCTGGCTATCCCGGTAATGGTATTCTCCTTCAACCACTCCCCGATCATCTCCTCCTTCGCGGTGGACAACAAAGGTCGTTACGGTGAAGGTGCCGAGAAGAAGTGCAGCAACATCCTGCTGGGCGCCCACGTCATGATGGTGATGACCGTTATGTTCTTCGTATTCAGCTGCGTACTGAGCCTCTCCCCGGCTGACCTGGCTGCTGCCAAAGAACAGAACATCTCCATCCTGTCCTACCTGGCCAACCACTTCGATAACCCGGTTATCGGTACTGTGGCTCCGCTGATCGCCATGGTTGCCATCAGCAAATCCTTCCTGGGTCACTACCTGGGGGCGCAAGAGGGCATGAACGGCCTGATGGCCAAGGCGCTGCGCGAGAAGGGCAAGAACGTTGACACCAAGCAACTGAACAAAGTCACTGCCGTGTTCATGATCCTGACCACCTGGGCCATCGCTACCATCAACCCGAGCATCCTCGGCATGATTGAAGACCTGGGCGGCCCGATCATCGCAATGCTGCTGTTCCTGATGCCGATGTACGCCATCACCAAGGTTCCGGCCATGCGCAAATACGCTGGCAACATCAGCAACGGCTTCGTGACCATCATCGGCCTGATCGCCATGTCCGGTATCATCTACAAGCTGATTGCCTGATAACTCCGGTTACCAAGTTGAATGAAGAAGCCGCCTCGCAAGAGGCGGCTTTTTTATGGCCGGGATTCAGGATTGGGCATTGTCGATATTCTCCGACTGCCAGAGGGCGTAGCCCTTGCCGGAGGCCGTGGTGGGCAGATCAATCTGCATCAGGTCGTTGCCGATGATAAAGGGGCCCGAGTAGCGGGCACGCAGATCCTGCGCCAGATCTTTGACCCTGATCTTGCCGTTGAGGCCGATATGGCTGAACACGGTCAGCGCCGGTTTGGCTTCGTTCATTACCCGGGCCGCCTGCTCTGGAGAGGCGAGGTGATTGGCGATCGCCTTGTAGCCGGGGTTGGCCTTCATCTGCTCGGCAGAGGTCATGGAGACGCAGTGCACCAGCAGATCGGCCCCTTTGGCCTGCTCCACTACTTCGGGGCTGTAGCGGGTATCGCCGGAGAGCACCACGCTGTGGCCGTGGTAGTCGATGCGATAGCCGAATGACGGCTTGATGTTGACCCCGTGGTCGTTGTCAAAGGCGGTTACCTTGACCCCGTCATGGTTGTAGACCACCCCGGCGGTAACTTCGTGGCTGTTGATCTCCACCCCGTCCAGCGGCGTTCCCTCATCCTTGACCCGGGTGGCGATGTCAGTGGCGTAGGCCTGCTGCAAGCCACGGGCGAGAGCTGTGGTGCCTTTGGGGCCGTAGAGTTCCATCGGCGCGTGGCGCTGGCCATAGGCCGGTTGCAGCCAGCCGGTCAGCCAGAGATCCGCCAGCCCGTTGGTGTGGTCGGAGTGAAAGTGGGTGAGGAAGAAGGCGTTGACCCGGCCGATGGGGATATGCAGCTGCCACAGGCGAGTGGCGGAGTTGCGGCCAAAATCGAACACCAGCTTCTGGTTGCCCGCTTCGACCAGGGTGCTGTAACCGCCCCGGCTGATCTGGGGTACCGGAGTGCCGGTGCCGAGCAGGCTGACCCGAAAGATATCGGGCCGGGCTTGAGTTGCTGAGGCAGGGGCATGATCGTGGTTGCTGATAAAGCTGCTCTCGGCAGCCTGACTGGCGCCGCTGGCCAGCAGACCGACCAGCAGGGCGGCCAGATAGGTGCTTTTCATGGGGATTTATCCTGTGGGGAAGGGATGGCATCACTGTATTAGCAACTAAAAGTTGAATAAATTGGCTAAAATCCATTTCTTACTAAACTTTGGGTTGTGAATCAGGGTCTTTGTCGCGGGCTAAATGGCCTTGAAACGGGCAAAAAGGAGGGGTTGTGGACCGATTGACCAGCATGCGTATCTTCACCCGGGTGGTGGATCTCGGCTCCTATAGCGCGGTGGCGAGCGAAGAGGGGATCAGCGCCCAGATGGTGGGCAAGCATGTGCTGGGGCTGGAGCAGTGGCTGGGGGGCAAGCTGTTTCACAAGACCACCCGCCAGCAGACTCTCACCGAGCTGGGCCAGCTGTTTTTGGCTCGCTGCCAGCGGGTGCTGGAGGAGCTGGCACTGACCGAGTCGCTCACCCAGAACCTGCTGGCCGAGCCGGCCGGACGGCTGCGCATCGCCGCTCCCCTCAGCTTTGGCCACCACCGGCTGGTGCCGCTGCTGCCCGCTTTTCTCGACCGCTACCCCAAGCTGGATCTGGATCTGCAGCTCACCCCGCGCTGGGTCGATCTGGTGGAGGAGGGGTTCGACGCCGCCATCCGCACCCTGCGCCCGCAGGATGAGGCGCTGATCGCCCGTCCGCTGCTGACCCAGCACTACCGGCTCTGCGCTGCCCCCGACTACCTCAATCGCCACGGCGTGCCCCGTCATCCGGCCGATCTCGCTCGCCACCAGTGTCTGCATGGCAACTGGGGGGAGCACGAGCGCTGGCAATTTGTTGGCGAGGATGGCCAGAGCGAGGAGGTGCGGGTCGCCTCGCGCCTGCGCATCAATCACTGGCCAGCCTTGTTGACGGCTGCGCTCTCGGGGGCTGGCATCACCTTGCAGCCAGCCGAACAGGTGCGTGAGCATATCGCTGCGGGGCGTTTGCTGCCGCTGCTTGGTCGCTATCAGAGCCCGGCCAAGACCCTCTACTTCATCTATCCGGCGGCGCGGCGGCAGGTGCTCAAAATCACCCTGCTGGGGGATTTTCTGGCCGAATCCCTGCAAGCTGAGTCCGAGCCTGAATAAAAGGCTGCATATTCTCGCCACAGTGCTTAACCATCGTACTTAACAAAAGGGCGGGGCAGGCCTAACATGGCGGGATGTTTTTTTAGTCAGGACAAAAGGATATGTCTGGGTTGAAAAAGGATCTCGGGCTCTGGCAGGGGATGGGGCTGCTCGCCACCTCGCTGCTTGGCACCGGGATCTTCGTGGTACCGGCGACCGCCGCCTCGCTGGCGGGCGGGGCCTCGCTCTGGGCCTGGTTGCTGCTGATTGCGCTGGTGCTGCCCATCGCCTTTACCTTCGCTCGCCTCGGCCGTCGCTATCCCCATGCGGGCGGCGCGCCGCACCTGATTGGCCTAGCCTTTGGCAACGGCGCCGAGCGCTTCTCCGCCTTCCTCTTTCTGGCGGTGCTGCCGGTGGGGCTGCCTGCCGCCCTGATGATTGCCGCCGGCTTCTGGCACGCCCTGTTCGAGATGGGGGAGTGGACCCTCTGGGCCATCCAGCTGCTGACCCTGCTCGGGGTCTTTCTGCTGGGGCTGCGTGGGGCGCGATCTTCCGGCAACCTGCAACTGCTGATTGCGCTCGCCATTTTGGGGCTGACCCTGCTTATCTGGTTCAAGGGGGAGGTGAGCTGGCGCGATGCAGCCCGGCCATTGCCTAGCGCGGACGAGTGGCCCCCTATGGCCACCGCGCTGGCGGTGATGTTCTGGTGTTTTGTCGGGCTGGAAGCCTTCGCCCATATGGGGGAGGAGTTCAAGCGGCCGGAGCGGGACTACCCCATCGCTCTGCTCGGCGGGGTGCTGCTGGCGGGGCTTATCTACTGGATCCACTCGCTGGTGGTGCTCAAATATGGCCTCTACGGCGATGAGGCGAAAAACGCCACCGCCATCCCCTCCCTGCTGGTGCTGCTGTTTGGCCCCACCGCCAAGTGGCTGGTGGCGGTGCTCGGTTATCTCTCCTGCTTTGCCAGCATCAATATCTACATTCAGGGCTTTGCCCGGCTGATCTGGAGCATGGCGCGGGAAGGCAAGCTGCCCCCCTCGCTGGCCGTACTCACCGCGCGCGGCGCGCCGCTGCGGGCACTCGGTCTGGTGCTCGCTATCTGTCTGCTCTGCATCACCCTGATCATCTGGCTGCGACTGCCGCTCGATGAGCTGATCCGCTACGCCAACGGCAACTTCGTGCTGGTCTACCTGCTCTGCATGGCGGCGGGCTGGCGTCTGCTTGGCGGTGTGGGCAAGGGGCTGGCGGGGGTGAGCGTGCTGCTCTGTGCTCTGGTGCTGGTGGCGCTCGCCACTCAGGTGCTCTATGCGGTGGCGCTGAGTCTTGGCTACGGCGGCTTCTCGTTGTGGCGGCGTCATCTGCGCCGCAGTCGTCAGCAGGATGCGCTCCCGGTAGCGAAGTAACGTCTCCCCGATGGTCGAAGAAATGAGAAAGCCCTGATGTTCAGGGCTTTTTGATTCCGGCATATGGGATGTTCATATGAATACTGGTTGGCACGCTATTTGCCGAAAAGTGCGGTGTCGGATCAACTCAACGGCGATTTATAGCCAAAAAAAGTGGGATCCAGCTCCCGTTTTGCTTAAAGTGCTTTTTCCGATCCCGTTAGTCGGAATGCCCGCAAGGATGCCCTTCAGACGCTAGCAGGATGGCCTGGCCAGACTGGCTCACAGAGATTTTATTGCTTCGGTTCTCTTTCATCTGTCACCTCGTGACAGCATCCTGTTCCGTTCAGTCAGTCCGGGTTTTGCGTCTCTCTCATCGTGCATTGTCTCCATCTGCAGCGAGTGAATCATGAGCGAATCGGTTTTTGAGATCCACGACTGGACCCTGAGCGTTGACGACAACATGTTGTGTCGCCCCGACCGCGAGGTCTACCTCGAACCCAGACTGGTCAATCTGTTGCGGTTTCTGGCCCATAATGCCGGCACCGTGTTTGGCCGCGATGCCCTGATCAACGAGGTGTGGGATGGCGCCGAGGTGACCGATCAGGTGGTGACTCAGTCCATCTTCGAACTGCGCAAGATCCTCAAAGATGGTCGCACCGATGCGACCGACTATATCGTCACCGTACCCAAGCGCGGCTACAAGCTGGTGGCACCGGTGCGGCCGCTACAGGTGGTTTCCGTGGTGATGGCGGACGAGCAGCCCGCGCCCGCGGTCAATACCGCTCTCTCCGACAACCCGACTCTCTCCGATCTGAGCCCGCCCGCGGCTGAGCAGGATGATGATGCACAGCCCAATGTCGCCCCTTTTCCCGCCGGGCCCCTGACCCGCGCCATCTCCACCCATGCCAAGGATGCCCGCAGCCGCTGGAAGATGGTGAGTTTCGATATCTTCGTTGCCATCGTGCTGATCGCCATTGTCAGCATGCTCAGCTACCAGCACACCAGCCCCCAGGTACACGCCATGCTGGATCCCAATCTGCTGGTGTTCCGCTTTCACTCCGGCATGGATGACAACAACGAGAACGTGCGCCTCGCCGATGGCATTACCCGCGCCCTGATGGGGGAGGTGGCGGTGGCTACGCCGCTGCGGGTGCAGTACGGCGCCACCACTCTGATGGGGGGCATCATGCCCGGCAAGGAGCTGAGTGTGCGGGTCACCCGCCAGCCCCGTGGCACCTATCTCGATCTGGAGTATCGCAATATCAACACCAACCGGGTGCTGTTCAGCCATCAGTACCAGCTCAGTCGCCACAGTGTGCACGGCGTGTTGCAGGCCAGCAGCCAGGATCTGCTGCGCGCCCTCGACCAACCCGATGCCGAGCCGGGGATGGGCTGGCCGACCGATGATGCCTCCCTGATGGCGATGATGGAGGCGCAGTACTACATCAACAGCCGGGATCCGGTCGCCCTCAAGCGTGGCATCGATCTGCTGGAGCAGGCGCTGATTGCCCATCCGGATCAGCCGCTGCTGTTGGCGGAGCGCTATCTGGCGGGCGAGGCGCTGGCCACCTTGGCGGGCAAATCCGAGAGCGAACGGCTGCAGGGGATTGGCACCCATCTCGCCAGCGTGGTGCAAAACAGCGGCGCTCTCCCTGCTCGGGTGTGGGAGGCGTTGACCCTGCAGGCGCTCCTCAACGGCCAGCAACAGCAGGCCAACTATCTGCTGGAGAAGGCGGCGAGTCGCGGCCGCTCGGTGCTCTATTACATACTGCAGGGCAAGCTGGCGGAGCTGGACGGTCGTCCCGAGGCGGCGGGTGATGCCTACAGTCAGGCCTTTCTGATGGAGGCGACCGAGCAGACCTATCTGCTCTGCCAGCAGCTCGGTTTCTACAGCAATATGGAGAGCCTCACCCCGGCTCTGTTCAATGCGCTGGGTCAGAGCAAGGTGAAGCTCTTCTAACTCTGCAGTGTTGGTTTTCTCCCGGTCGGCGCGGTTGCCGGCCCCATCCACAGGCTGCCTTCGGGCGGCCTGTGCGGTTTCTGCTCGTCTCAATCCTGCTTCTTTGCCATTGGGGATAGTCGCTCTGGCGAGTCATGATTTATCCCCCACCGCTCCCCACTATCCCCACTTGCCTTGCCCACGGCATTCGTTGCACTCGCGTTTGTTCGGCTTTACGCCGTGTGCAGCTTGTGACATCTGCTCATGGTTGGCGGCGGGATAAGCTGTCTGTCTCGACCCATTTCTCATTGCTTACCGGTTATCGCCGTTGCGCTTTACCTCTGAGTTTGGATTGTGATGAGCCGAGCTGAGGGGCGAACAGGAGGTGAGTGGCCACTCAGGGTGATGGTCAGCTGGGCGTTCGGATGGTTACAAGGGGAGGGGGCGCAATGGGCGCTGCTTTATCCCGGGTTTATCTGACCAAAAATATCAAGACGGCGAGATAAGGGGGTTATCAAGGGGCAAAAACGGGTTGGCCGGATATCAAAGTTTTATCAAGAGGGCTGTGTGATGTGATGTCAATTTACTGTTTTTAAATGGTTTTTATCAAAAGTGACGAGGCGGCGAAAAAAGTTGCCTCATATTTTTATCCGTTAGCTGGTCTTTATGTTTTCCGGGGATGAGAGGCCTAGTCTGTGCCCATTCTTTGGCGGGGCGTTCCGCCAAATGTGTATGTGACGACCCGACCTTTTATAGAACCGGAGATCTTATGTCCCTAGATACGAGCAAGAAGATTGGCCTTATCGCCTGTACAGGTGTGGTGGCCGGCAACATGATGGGGAGTGGTATTGCGCTGCTGCCTTCGGCACTGGCCAACATAGGTTCCATTTCTGTATTCAGCTGGGCAATCTGTCTGGTAGGCGCCATGGGCCTCGCCTTTGTCTTCGCCCGCCTTGCTACCAAGAACCCGCAAGAGGGTGGCCCCATTGCTTACGCTGGCGAGATCTCTCCGGTGTTCGGTTTCCAGACCGGTGTGCTCTATTACCACGCCAACTGGATCGGTAACCTGGCCATCGCCATTACCGGTGTCTCCTACCTCTCGGTCTTCTTCCCCATTCTCAATAGCCCAATTCCGGCCGCCGCAGCCACCATCGCTGCCGTCTGGATCTTCACCTTCGTCAACCTGCTTGGCGGTAGCTGGGTGAGCCGACTCTGTACTCTGGGTCTGGTGCTGATCCTGCTGCCAGTTGTCGGTACAGCGGTGATGGGCTGGGGTCATTTTGATGCCACTGTCTACAGCCAGAACTGGAACACCACCAGCGGCAGCGACCTGCATGCGGTCATCAGCGCCGTGCTGATCTGCCTCTGGTCTTTCGTCGGTGTTGAATCTGCCGCCGTCTCTTCCGGCATGGTGAAGAATCCCAAGCGCACCGTACCGCTCGCTACCATGCTGGGTACCGGTATCGCCGGTGTTATCTACATCCTCTCTACCCAGGTGATCAGCGGCATGTTCCCGGCCGGTGAAGTGGCTGCCTCCGGCGCCCCGTTTGCCATGGCCTCTTCCGCCATCTTCGGTAGCTGGTCTGCACCATTCGTCTCTGCCTTCACCGCCCTGGCCTGCTTCACCTCGCTCGGTTCCTGGATGATGCTGGTGGGCGAGGCGGGCAAGCGTGCCGCCAACGACGGCAACTTCCCGAAAATCTATGGTGAAGTGGACAAGAACGGCGTGGCCAAGAAGGGTCTGATCCTGGGCTCCCTCAAGATGACTGCCCTGATGATTGGCCTGACCGCCTTCACCTCCCAGTCCGCCCACGCTGCCGACCTCTTCAATGTGCTGACCACAGATGCGGTGTTGCTGACCATGCTGCCCTACTTCTACTCCAGCATTAACCTGATCCGCTTCGAGGGCATGACCTCCCGCAGCATCGGCGCCATGATCTTCTCCGGTGTGGCCTGTGTCTTCTGTCTGGTGGCCCTGATGGGCGCCAAGGGTTCCAACCTTACCGCTACCTTCGTGGTGTCGCTCATCATCCTGATGTTCTACGCCAAAAAACAGGGTCTGCGTCAGCACGACGCCCTGCTCAACGAGCAACCCAGCAACTAATTCCCCCTTTTATCTTCCGAGCGCTCTTCACTCACCATCCCTGATGGAGAGCGCCCCTTTACGTGTGGAGCATTACGATGAATATCATTGCCATCCTCAACCACCTGGGCGTTTTCTTTAAAGAAGAACCCATTCGCCAGCTACAAGCCTCCCTCGAGCGCAAGGGTTTCGAGGTTGTTTATCCGGTAGACGTCGCCGACCTGCTGAAACTGATCGAGAAGAACCCCCGCGTTTGCGGCGCCATCTTCGACTGGGACAAATACTCTCTGGGCCTGTGCAAGGAGATCCATGATCGCAACGAGAAGCTGCCGATCTTTGCCTTTGCCAACGACCAGTCCACCCTGGACATTCACCTGACCGACCTGCGTCTGAACGTGCACTTCTTCGAGTACCGTCTCGGCATGGCTGACGACATCGCCCTCAAGATGGGTCAGGCCACTCAGGAGTATCAGGACGCTATCCTGCCGCCGTTCACCAAGGCACTGTTCAAGTACGTGGAAGAGGGTAAATACACCTTCTGTACTCCGGGTCACATGGGCGGTACCGCCTTCCAGATGAGCCCGGCCGGCAGCATCTTCTATGACTTCTACGGCCCGAACGCGTTCAAGGCTGACGTCTCCATCTCCATGCCGGAGCTGGGCTCCCTGCTGGATCACTCAGGTCCGCACAAGGAAGCCGAAGAGTACATCGCCCGTACCTTCAACGCCGATCGCTCCTACATCGTTACCAACGGTACCTCCACTGCCAACAAGATCGTCGGCATGTACTCCGCGCCTGCCGGCAGCACAGTGCTGGTTGACCGTAACTGCCACAAGTCGCTCACTCACCTGATGATGATGAACGACGTGACGCCGATCTACTTCCGTCCGACCCGCAACGCCTACGGCATTCTGGGTGGTATCCCGCAGAGCGAATTCAGCCGCGACACCATCGCTGCCAAGGTTGCCGCGACACCGGGTGCCCAGGCTCCCCGTTACGCCGTGGTCACCAACTCCACCTATGATGGCCTGCTCTACAACACCGGCTTCATCAAGGAGGCGCTGGACACTCCTTACATCCACTTCGACAGTGCCTGGGTGCCTTACACCAACTTCAGCCCGATCTATGAAGGCAAGTGCGGCATGAGCGGCGAAGCGATGCCGGGCAAGGTGTTCTACGAAACTCAGTCCACCCACAAACTGCTGGCGGCCTTCTCCCAGGCCTCGATGATCCACATCAAGGGTGACGTGGAGGAGGAGACCTTCAACGAAGCCTTCATGATGCACACCTCCACCTCGCCGCAGTACGGCATCGTGGCCTCGACCGAGATCTCCGCCGCCATGATGCGGGGCAACACCGGCAAGCGTCTGATCAAGGACTCCATTGATCGCGCCATCTCCTTCCGCAAAGAGATCAAGCGTCTGCGTGATCAGAGCGAAGGCTGGTTCTTCGACGTATGGCAGCCGGACAACATCGACACCGTCGAGTGCTGGAAGCTGGATCCGAAAGATGACTGGCACGGCTTCAAGGACATCGATGACAACCACATGTACCTGGACCCGATCAAGGTCACCCTGCTGACTCCGGGTATGGGTCGTGACGGCCAGCTGCTGGAGAAGGGCATCCCTGCCTCTCTGGTCTCCAAGTTCCTGGACGAACGCGGCATCGTGGTCGAGAAGACCGGCCCTTACAACATGCTGTTCCTCTTCTCCATCGGTATCGATCAGTCCAAGGCGATGCAGCTGCTGCGCGCCCTGACCGAGTTCAAGCGCGGCTACGACCTGAACCTGACCATCAAGAGCATCCTGCCGAGCCTCTATCGTGAAGACCCGAGCTTCTACGAAGGGATGCGCATTCAGGAGCTGGCGCAGCGCATTCACGAGCTGACCAGCAAGTACCGTCTGCCGGAGCTGATGTTCAAGGCGTTCGACGTACTGCCAGAGATGAAGATGACTCCGCACGCCGCATGGCAGCAAGAGCTGGCCGGCAACGTGGTGGAAGTGCCGCTGCGTGACATGGTTGACCGCATCAGCGCCAACATGATCCTGCCGTACCCGCCGGGAGTTCCGCTGGTACTGCCGGGCGAGATGGTGACCCAGGATTCTCTGCCGGTGCTCGAGTTCCTCGAGATGCTGTGCGAGATCGGTGCCCACTACCCGGGTTTCGAGACCGACATCCACGGCCTCTATCGTCAGGCCGATGGCAGCTACACCGTCAAGGTGCTGCGTTAATCGACAGTGACAACAGTCGAAAGTGACAACAACGGGCCGCAAGGCCCGTTTTTCCCTCCGGAATTCCTGTTCTTATTGCGTGAGTCGCCAACCATGAAGCGAGTGCTCTCCATTCAATCCCACGTAGTCTTTGGCTGTGCCGGCAACAGCGCCGCCGTTTTTCCCATGCGTCGCCTCGGGATCGAGGTGTGGCCGATGAACACGGTGCAGTTCTCCAACCACACCCAATACCGCGAAGGCTGGCAGGGGATGGTGATGCCCGGCGGCCATATCCGTCAGCTGGTAAACGGCCTGGCGGAGATCGGTGTGCTGGCCGAGTGCGATGCGATCTTGAGCGGTTACCTCGGCTCGGCCGAACAGGGGGAGGAGATCCTGGCGGCGGTGGCCCGGCTCAAGGCGCTCAATCCGGCCGCCCTCTATTTTTGTGATCCCGTGATGGGTCACCCCGACAAGGGGTGCATAGTGGCACCCGGCGTCTCCGATTTTCTGAAAACCAGGGCACTGGCCTGCGCCGATATGCTGGCCCCCAATCTGCTGGAGCTGGAACAGCTCACCGGCCGCGATATCCGCAATGTGCCGGAGGCCATCGAGGCGTGCCAGCAGCTGCGCGCGCAAGGGGTCAAGCTGGTGATGGTCAAGCATCTGGGCAAGGCTGGTTTTGCCATGGACCGCTTCGAAATGTTGCTGGTGTGCGAGGAGGGAACCTTTCATCTCTCCCGCCCACTCTACCCTTTTGCTCGCCACCCCATCGGGGTGGGGGATCTGCTAAGCGCCACCATGCTGGCCAATCTGCTGGCGGGTTGTACCCCGGTGGCGGCGTTCGAGCTTACCAATGCCAGCGTGGATGCCGTGCTGGCCCGGACCTGGCTGGCGGGGGCCTACGAGCTGCAACTGGTGGCGGCCCAGCACGAGATGGCGCTGCCGCTGGTGCGCACAAAGGCCACTCGCCTTGAGTAGAGGCGTCGCCGATTCTGGATACAAAAAAGCCCTGAAGGTCAGGGCTTTTTCTATTTCTGAAGCACGGGGGGCAGCCGCGCCTTAATCCTTGGGATCCTTGAGCGCCTCGATCACATCCTCCTTTGGCCCGAGTCCCTCGACATGGTTGAAGGTGTCGAGCCCCTCCAGCGTACTGATGGTAAAGGCGTCGGCGCTCAGGTAGCTGCCGCTGCCGGCGCTCTCCATGATGACCACCAGCTCGGGCTGTTTGTCACCGTTGAGATCCAGCAATTTCAGCTCCTTGATGGATCCATCGCGCGGCAGCACCTTGCCGTCGATGAACTGATCCAGCGGAAACTGGGGATTGGCGCCGGAGTAGAGGCGCACATCGTAGCTGCCGATGGAAGCGGGTTCACCGCGTCCTTCGGCCACCGTGATCACCTGACCGGAGGGGAGTGTCAGCTGTTTGAAGAAGCTCTCCGCTGCCTGGCCGGTCAAGGGCAGAGTGAGCAGACCGAGTGTCATCAGCAAGGTTTTCATAGGCGTTACTCTTGTTACTGCGGTGAGCGGCATGGCCGTTCACTGACGTCAACGTATGGAGATGGGGCGGTGCCGACACATGGCATCTGCCCCTCTGTTATGCCTCACAAGAGGCGTGCATTACCAGATCTTCACCCGTTTTTGGGGCGGCAGATAGAGCTTGTCCCCCGGCTGGATGTTGAATGCCTCGTAGAAGGCGGGAATGTTCGGCACCACGCCGTTGACCCGGTACTCGGGGGGCGAGTGGGGGTCGGAGCGCAGCAGCATCTGCATCAGCTCGGGGCGATACATCCCCTTCCACACCTGCGCCCAGCCGAGGAAGAAGCGCTGTTCGCCGGTGAAGCCATCCAGCACCGGCGCCTCCTTGCCATCCAGCGACAGCTCGTAGGCCTTGTGGGCGATGGTGAGACCGCCGAGATCGCCAATGTTCTCCCCCAGGGTAAACTGGCCGTTGACGAACTGGCCGTTGATGGGCTCGAAGCGGTTGTACTGGGCCACCAGCCGGCTGGTGCGGAAGCGGAACTCCTTAAGATCCTGCGGTGTCCACCAGTCGCGCATCATGCCATCACCGTCGGATTTGGCCCCCTGATCATCAAAACCGTGGCCCATCTCGTGGCCGATCACCCCGCCGATGGCGCCGTAGTTGACCGCATCATCCGCCGTCATGTCGAAGAAGGGGGGCTGCAAGATGGCCGCCGGGAAGACGATCTCGTTGTTGCTCGGGTTGTAGTAGGCGTTCACCGTTTGAGGCGACATGTGCCACTCGTCCCGGTCGACCGGTTTGCCGAGGCGCGCCAGACTGTCTGCGTATTCAAAGGCTTGCGAGCGTTGCAGGTTGCCCACCAGATCATCCGGTTTGATTGTGATGGCGCTGTAATCCTTCCACTTGTCGGGGTAGCCGATCTTGGGGCGGAACTTGGCCAGCTTCTCGAGTGCCTGCGCCTTGGTCTCGGGCGACATCCAGTCGAGCTCCTTGATGCTCTGGCCGTAGGCGGTGCGCAGGTTCTCCACCAGCAGCTCCATCCGCTCCTTGGCCGCTGGCGGGAAGTAGCGGGCCACATAGAGCTGGCCGACTGCTTCACCCAGATGATCGTTCAGCACCCCGAGCGCCCGCTCCCAGCTGGCCCGCTGCTTGGGCGTGCCGCTCAATGTGGTGCCGTAGAAGGCGAAGTTGGCGCGGTCGGTCTCGCTGTCAAGATAGGGGGCGTAATCGGTCAGCAGTTGCCACTTGAGGTAGGCCTGCCAGTCGGCGATGGGAGTCTGGGCCATCACCTGATCCAGCGCGCTCAGATAGGTCGGCTGACCGATAATGAGCTCCGGCTGGCCAGCAATGCCTGCGGCATTGAGATAAGCCTGCCAGTCGAGATGGGGGGCGAGGCGTGCCAGTTCGCTGGCGGGGCGCTTGTTGTAGTTCTTCTCCCGATCCCGCAGAGCGACGTTGTCCCACTGGATGGTGGCGAGCCGGGTTTCGAGGGCCAGAATCCGTTTGGCCTTGCCGCTCGGGTCAGATTCCCCGAGGCGGTTCAGCATGGCGGCGATATGCTGTTGGTACTTCTGGCGCAGGGCCTGACTGTCGGGATCCTGCTTGAGGTAGTAGTCCCGATCCGGCAGCCCCAGTCCACCTTGATAGAGGTAGACCGCATAGCGGTCGGGGGACTTGGCATCGGCGTCGATCCAGATGCCAAACGGCGCGCCGCCGCCCATGCGGCCACTTTGGGCAAAGGCGCGGGCCAGCGCGGCCTGATCACCGATCCGGTCGATATCGGCCAGCGCCGGTGCCAGCGGGGTGAGCCTCTTGGCGTCACGGCCTGCCTGATCCAGATAGCTGGCGTAGAGATCGCGGATCTGCTGGGTCGGCGTGCCGGTGGCGGCCTCCTGCTTGGCCAGCCCCTCGACCAGCACCCGCACGTCGGCGAGGGATTTGTCCCGCAGCATGTAGAAAGCGCCATCGGCGGGGCGATCGTCGGGGATCTTGGCGGTGGCGAGCCACTTGCCATTGACGTAGCGGAAGAAGTCATCGCCGGGTTTGACCTGGGTGTCCATATTGGCCAGCGCCAGCCCGGAGTGTTTGGGGGAGTCTTGCGGTACCTGACTGCAGCCAGCCAGCAGGGCCAGTCCAATCAGGCCGGCCAGTAAGCTTTTCTTATTGTTCATCTTGTTTGATTCCAATTCGGATTGTTTGCTTCCCTGCCCATCTTCCTTGCTCCAACCGGTTATACGACCGCCTTGCGGCCAGCCTGGTGGAGAGGGCGGGCGAGCCTCACTCTAGCAGCAGGGTTGCAGCTTGATAAGCCCGACTCTGCTAAGATCGGCCGGTCCGTTTTGGGGAAGCCTATGATTTCTCATCTTTATTCTCGCTTTTGTCTGACTATGCCAGCGCCGGAAGGTTCCACCGGTCTGCTGGTGGCTTTCAGTGGCGGCCTCGACTCCACCCTGCTGCTGGTGCTGGCGGCGCAGTATGCCCGCGAGCACAGCCTGCCACTTCGCGCCCTGCACGTGCACCACGGCCTCAGTCCCCATGCCGATGAGTGGGTCGCTCATTGTGAAGCCGTGTGTCAGCAATTGGCGGTGGAGCTGCTGGTCGAGCGGGTGACTCTGGCCCGTGGCAATGGCGAGAGTCTGGAGGCGCAGGCGCGCACAGCCCGTTACCAGCGGCTGACCGCCCGGATGCGGGAGGGGGAGTGGCTGCTCACCGCTCACCATCAGGACGATCAGCTGGAGACCCTGCTGCTGGCCCTCAAGCGCGGCGCCGGTCTGCGCGGTCTGGCGGGGATCTTGCCAAGCCAGCCCTTTGCCGGTGGCCTGTTGCTGCGCCCGCTGCTCGATATGAGTCGTGCCGAGCTGGCCGAGGCGGCGGCGAGCCTCCCCTTTGGCTGGGTGGAAGATGAGAGCAATCAGGACGTGAGCTATGACCGCAACTTTTTGCGCCAGACGCTTATCCCCCAGCTCAAAGCGCGCTGGCCCGCCATGGCCCAGACCGCGGCGCGCAGCATGGCCCTGTGCGCCGAGCAGGAGGCGCTGCTGGATGAGTTGGCCGAGAGTGACTGGCAGCTGGCGGGCGAGGGGGAGGCGCTCCATATCGGCCCGCTGCACGCCCTCTCTCCCACCCGGCGCAACAACCTGCTGCGCTACTGGATCCGCCGTCAGGGGGGCGAGATGCCATCCCGCGAGCAGCTTGCCCGGTTGTGGCAGGAGGTCGCGTTGGCGCGCGGCGATGCCAACCCCCAGCTCAACTGGGGGCGCCAGAGCTGCCGCCGTTTTCAGGAGCGGCTCTATCTGGTGAGCCCTGACTTGCAACCTTGTCATCAGGTGTTGCCGATGATTGTGGGCGAGCCGCTGACCCTGCCGGATGGTTTGGGCGAGCTGGTGGTGCGCATGGCGGAGCACGGCGAGGATCTGCTGCGTTCCCCCCGAGCGGACGAGCCCCTCTCGGTGCGTTTTCAGGTAGCGCCCGGGATCCCCCTCAAACCGGTGGGGCGAAGCGGTAGTCGGCGGATGAAGAAGCTGCTGCAAGAGTATGGTGTTCCCTCGTGGCAACGGGGACGCATTCCCATCCTCTACTATGGCGAGCAGGTGGCGGCGGTGGTGGGGCTCTTTGTCTGCGACGGTTTTATGGCACAGAGTGCCGGGCTGGTTTGCCACTGGCAGGGAAACGGTGCCGCCCCCATCCTGCCCGAGCAGGATCTTGCATGAGGTGATCTCGGTGTGAGGGAGGATTAGCCCCAAAAAAAGAAGCTCCGGTCACATGGCGCGCATGTGCCGGAGCAAAGAAGAGTTCGGGATTATTCGTTAGGGCTGGCCTTGCCGGCTTTTTTGCGGGCGTAGAGGTGACTGTCGGCCGCCTCGTAGAGGCTCGGCACATCGACCCCGGATTGCCAGCTGGCGGCGCCAAGGCTGCATCCGACCGAGAAGGTGCTGAGCTCCTTGTTGGTCATCAACATATGCTGCAGTCGCAGCCAGACCGGGCGCCACGCCTCGGGTTCGGCCGGTTGCAGCAGCAGGGCAAATTCATCTCCCCCGAGCCGGAAGGCTTGATCCGTACTGCGGATGCACCCCTTGAGCAGCTGGGCGAAGCGGCTCAGCACCAGATCCCCCACCGGATGGCCCCAGGTATCATTGATCTGCTTGAAGCGATCGAGATCCAGCAGCACCAGCACCAGACCGTGGGGCTCTCGGCTGTGCTGCTCGATGGCGCGACCGATGGCCTCGTCAAAGTAGGAGCGGTTGCCAAGGCCGGTCAGGTGATCGAGCCGGACCAGCTGATCCAGTTTTTCCAGCCGCAGATAGAGGGGGAGCAGCAAGCAGAGTAGCTGATGGTATTGCATCAGTACCCGTTGCTGGCTGCCGCTCAGCGGATGTTCCAGCTCGTAGTGGAGCTGGCCGAGCAGCTGGCCATGCTGACCGCGCAGCTCGAACGGATAGTTGTGCAGGTTGAGGGTGGCCAGCGGCGGGTGCTGGATCAGCACATGGGGCTGGCCACAATCGAGGTAGAGACCGTGGATCCTGACAATTCTTGCCGCACGATCGGCAAAAGTTGTCAGCAGACCGCCGAGATCGCTCTGCCCCAACAACTGCTCGAGCAACTGGTTGCGTTCAACGCTGGGCAACGGCGTGAGCCGCTCCATCTGGCGAACCCACTGCTCGATGCCATGGCTAAAGCCATTAAGTGACGACGTATTTTCCATGGTCTTCCACCTGTAACACCTGACTACTGTCTCCTCCCTGCAATTGGCATGCCCAATATATCTTTCCTGCCCGCCAGATCGGCTGACTAAGCTTAAGTCGATAAAAGGAGAGGGAAATTTGTACACCGACCTGTTGATCCTGTTGTTCGCCGCCGTGCTGCTGGTGGCAACTTTCCGGCGCCTCGGCTTGCCGGTCATCCTTGCCTACCTGATTGCCGGCGTCTTGCTCGGCCCCCACGGGCTGGCGGTGATCACCGGTCAGTCGATCATGCAGACCATTGCCGAGCTGGGGATCGTCTTTCTGATGTTCTCGCTGGGGCTGGAATTCTCCCTGCCGAAACTACTGGCGATGCGCCGGTTGGTGCTGGGGGTCGGGATGTTGCAGGTGCTGCTCACGTCACTGCTCTTTTTCGCCATCGGCTGGTGGTGGGGGCTGGGTCTGGCCCAGTCGCTGGTGGTGGCGGGAACGTTGGCACTCTCCTCGACGGCGGTGGTGATCAAGCAGCTCGGCGAGCAGAAGCAGCTCCATACCCGCCGCGCCCAGCTGGGGGTGAGCGTGCTGCTGTTTCAGGATCTGGCGGTGGTGCCCCTGCTGGTGATGATCCCGATCCTCGCCCAGCCGGAAGTGCAGGGCAGCGCCCTGGCCGCCGAGATCGCCTGGGCCACCCTCAAGGGGCTGTTTGCTCTCTTCACCCTGCTGGCGGTGGGTAAGTGGTTGCTGCCACTGCTGTTTCACGAGGTGGCGCGAGCCCGCTCCGACGAGTTGTTCGTGCTGAGTGCCCTGCTGGTGGCGCTGCTGGCTGCCTACATGACCCATTCACTGGGGCTGTCGATGGCGCTGGGGGCGTTTCTGGCGGGGATGATGCTGGGGGAGTCCCACTACCGTCATCAGCTGGAGGTGGACATCAAGCCCTTTCGCGATGTGCTGATGGGGCTCTTCTTTATCACCATCGGCATGGCCATGGAGTGGGAGCTGGTGGCGCGGGCTTGGTGGCAGGTACTGATCTGCGTAGTGTTGCTGGTGCTGTGCAAATCCCTGCTGGTACTGCTGGCCGGGCGGCTGATGGGGGAGCGAAAGCGCGACAGCATGGCCGCCGGTATCATGCTCAGTCAGGTGGGAGAGTTTGGCTTCGTGCTGCTGGCACTGGCACTGCACCACGGCTTGCTGGATCAGCAGCTGGTCTCACTGCTCATCGGTATCGGCATCATCTCCATCGCCATGACCCCCTGGCTGGTGACCCAGGCCCATTCGCTGGCCCGTAGCCTCACCGATCCGGCGCTGCTGACCCGCTCCGAGGTGGCACAGTCGGGCCTGAGCAAAAACCAGCACGTCATCATCGCCGGGTTTGGCCGGGCGGGGCAGACCTGTGCCCGCTTTCTCAAGATCGAGGAGATCCCCTTTCTGGCCCTCGATCTCGACCCGGAGCGGGTGAGCGAAGCCAAGCTGGCGGGGGAGCAGGTGGCCTTCGGCGATGCCAGTCGCCGCGATATTCTGCTGGCCGCCGGCTTGTTGCGGGCGCGGCTGGTGATCATCACCTTCGATGATCTCAAGCGGGTGGAGGCTATGCTGGCACTGATCCGCGAACTGGCGGTGGATCTCAAGGTGCTGGTGCGTACCCGGGATGACAGTTTTCTGGAGCAGTACAAGCAGGCAGGGGCGTTTGAGGTGATTCCCGAATCCCAGGAGGGAGCCCTGATGCTGGTCTCCCACCTGCTGCTCAACTGCGATATCCCTATCGGTCGGGTGATCCGCCGGATGGAGCTGGAGCGCAGCAGCCAATATCGCTTCCTGCACGGCTTCTACTGGGGGGATCAGAGTGCCAGCAATCTGGAGGCGGATCAGCTGCTTGAACGTCTCCACCCGCTGTTTCTGCACGATCAGGCGTGGGCGGTAGGCCGTGAAGTGAGAGAGCTGCCACTCGATGAGGTGCGGATCAAGGAGGTACAGCGCGGCGATCAGAGTCTCGAGCCCAGACCCGAGCTGGTGCTGGCAGCTGGCGATCGGCTGATCCTGTTTGGTACCGTGGTGGCGATGGAGCAGGCGGAACAGCGTTTGCTGGAGGGGCGCTGAGTCCCCTCGCACTCATCGGCTGCCTCCTCTATTCCCGCTCTTTTGGTAGCCCTTCGATATCGAGGAAGGCGGCAACCCGCTCCTGCTCCCTGAGTGTGTCCTGATAGCCCAGCTTGATCAGCTGTTGGCAATAACCCGGATAGAACATCAAAAAGCTGGCCAGACTGCTGGTCTCATCCCCCTTCACGCCCAATACCCGCAACAGGCGGCGCAACTGCAGCGGCAGCTTGCGCAGATAGGCCAGCGCCATGATGTCGAGATCCTGACTCGGTTTCAGCACGCAGGTCTCCACCCGTTTCAATTGCAGGCGGTTGCGCTCCCGTAGCGGGATAAGATCCAGTGTCTGGTTGATGCGCCACAGTCGCTCCAGATCGGAGTTGAGGGTGTCGGTAAAGACGGTATCGAGCAGATGGCTGGCGATATTGGAGCTGGTGAGGTGGCCGTGGTGATGGGTCGGTGCTGAGTGCTCAGGCGGATCCAGAGTGATCAGCAGGATCCGCTCCGCCCCCAGATGGATGGCGGGGCTGAGTGGGCTTAGCTGGTGGATGGAGCCGTCGCCGTAGAACTTCTCGCCGATCCGGGTGGCCGGAAAAACGAAGGGCAGTGCCGAGGAGGCGAGCAGATGCTCCGATGTAAGCACGGTGCGCACCCCGCGCCGTCTCGCCCGCTCCCACGGATGGTGCTCGGCCCGCCCCTGAAAGAAGGTGGTGGAGAGACCGTCATCGTAATCCGACGCCGTGATGGCCAGCGCCTCCAGACTGCCGTAGAGGATGTTGTCATCGATGCGGTGATAGTCGATGAGCTGATCCAGCAGGCGGTGCAGCGGCGCGTTGTCAAACAGGTGAAAGGCGTGGTTGGTGTGGGGATTGATCAGCCCCGCCGACCCTTCGTACAACAACCGCCACAGCAGTCGCCCGGGGTGAAAATCGAAGATGTGGTGAGTCTCGAAACGGCGCCAGACCCACTCCAGCTTGCGAACCCCCAGATGGAAGCAGGAGGCGTAGCAGGCCAGTGCAGTGACATTGATGGCCCCCGCCGAGGTGCCGCACAGGATGGGAAAAGGGATGCCGAGATTGCGCGGGTAGAGCTCCGCAATCGCCTTGAGGGCACCGACCTGATAGGCGGCACGAGCACCGCCACCGGTGAGCAACAACGCTGTATTGGGTCTGGCCATATGCTGGCGCCTTATTGTTGGCCCGGGAGGGGCGTTCCCACTGACAAGTTAACTATAAGGCGCTGTATCAAATATAAAAACGGGCGCTTGCCCGTTTTTTTCATGGCCCCATGTCAAAGAGCCCGGTGAGGATTTTCCGGCCGAGCCAGCTGATCGAAGGCGGCGAATACCGGGGCGCTGGCGAGGATGCGACCATGGCCCAGTCCCCGGGTGCTCACCAGCCGGGTATGACCATCCTGACTGGCCCGCAAGGAATCGCCGTGTGGGGCAAATCTGTCCTCCTCGTCATGCACGATTATCGCCGCGCCGCTGCGACTGGCTAGGCGACCCAGCGGATCGACCGTGCTCAAGGGATGCTGGTACTCTTGCTCAATCTCCTTGACCACCGCATCGAACAGCCGGATGGAGTAGCCGGAGCGCGCCACCATGCCGTAGAGCTGGGGCACATAGTCGAGCACCGGCGAAATCAACAGCAGCGGCAGGGTATCGATACCCGGCTGACGGCTGGAGAGGGTAACGGCCCCCCCCATGCTGTGGGCGATGACCCCCTGCAACGGGCCTGCTTCGCTGGCCAGCCTGGTCGCCAGCTCGTCGAAGGCGCGCACGAAACGGGGCAGGTGGCCAGTGTTGCCCGCGCTCTGGCCGTGGGCCGGATGATCGTAGGCAATGGCGGTGAAACCCTGCGCGGCGATATGGCTCATCAGCGGATAGAACTGGCTGGCGCTGCCGGACCAGCCGTGCATCAGCAGCCACTGCGGCCCCTGACCGAGCCGATAGCTCATCAATACCCCTTCGCTGGTATGGACGGCCTGCTTCACCAGACCGGCAGGTTCGTGGTCATCCCGCTGGTTGCGCTGGGGGGTGAGCAGCAACTTGCTGGCGGTGCGCTTGGCATGGGTGGGGGCGAGTCTGTGGTGTAAGCGGGTGCCTATCCCCAGCAGCCATTTGCTCGGGCTGAAGCGGCGGGTGTTGAAGTAGATCTTGCTGCTCATGGTCATCCTGTGGTTTTTATGTGCGAACGGTCGTGCTTTTTTGTTGGTTTTTAAAAATTCGTGTTGAACGGATGCCAAAACATCAGCGCCAGCTGCTCAGCAGAGCGTCCACTTCGGGCCAGAAGTGGCGGGCCGGATCCTGACACAGTTCGAGATCGTTGAACACCTGATCCGCCAGATAGAGGCCATAGAGGCGATAAACGGCGCGCCAGGGATCCATCTCCTGTCGCCACTCGCCTGCGGCCTGCCCCTGCACCACCTGACGGGCCAGATAGTCGAGCCAGAAGCGCACCAGTTGCCGAGCGGCTTGTTGTACAGGGCTCGCTTGCTCATGGCCATCCTGCACCGAGGTCCAGGCGTCGAGGAACATGCAGCGTCCGGCTAAGCAGTGGTTCCAAGTCTGCCAGGCACGCAGCAGGGCGATCAGCTTGTCGTGCTGGCTCTGGTGCTCCTGCTGGCGTACCGGCTGGATCACCCGCAGCCGGAACACCTCGGCGGCGTACTCCAGCACGGCGATCTGCAGATTGTCGCGGGATTGAAAGTGGGCAAACAGGCCGCTTTTCGACATCTCGCAGGCGCTGGCCAGCGAGCCTATGGTCAGGCTCTCCAGCCCTTGCTGGCTCGCCTGCTCGAAGGCAGTCTGCAAAATGGTTTCCCGGGTCAGGCGCCCCTTGCTCATCACTCTCTCCTCGTTGGCGCTGGCAGCATAAAGTACGATCGTGCTAATTGTCGAGCAACAAATAGCCAGCATGGCTGGCTATGTCGTCTCCCGCGTGTCACTGCGCGCGGGGGTCAGTTCTCCTTGATATCGAGCTGTTGCAGGGCGATAACCGCCTGAGTGCGGTTCTTGACCCCCAGTTTTCTGAAGATGGCGGTGATATGGGCCTTGATGGTGGCTTCTGAGACGTTGAGCTCCCAGGCGATCTGTTTGTTGAGGCTGCCATCGCGCAGCATGATCAGCACCTTGTATTGCTGGGGGGTGAGGCTGGCCAGCTTGCTGGCGAAATCGGGGCCATCTTCCGATTCGGGATGGAGCGAGATGCCTTCCGGCACCCAGTTATCCCCCCCGATCACCGTATTGAGGGCATTGACCAGCTCCTTCATCGGCACCGATTTGGGAATGAAGCCGAGCGCCCCGAGCCGCAACACCTGCTGGATGATGGCCGCATCTTCCGAGGCGGAGACCACCACGATGGGCAGGTCGGGATATTGGCCGCGCAGGTGGGCCAGCCCCTCGAAGCCGTTGGCCCCCGGCATCTTGAGATCGAGCAGCAACAGGTCAACTTCGGGGTGCTCGCCGAGCAGACTGGTCAGGCTGTCGATGGAGTCCGCTTCCAGCAATTGAGCGTCGTTGATGGCCATGTGCACCGCTTGGTAAAGGGCGCCCCGAAACAGGGGGTGGTCATCTGCGATGACGATGGTAAATTGGCTGTCCATATTTCGGTTAATGGCTCACATTGTTGCTAACTGATTGTTTTGAAAAATCAAACTAGCATCGCTCACCAAGAGGGTCAAACCCGCCGGTGCGCAAATGTGAAGCGACCATCGGATGTTTTGCCATCAGGGCAGATCGGCCGGTCGCAGGCAACTCATGCAGGAGGCAACAGATGGGATCCTTGGTATTGGCGGTGGGCACCGGCTCCACCTGGGCGATGCGGGCGGCACTGGTGCTCGCCATGAGCGGGTTGACGTGGCAGGAGCTGGTGTTCGATCTGGAGGATGCCAAGTCGCTGGCGCGGCTCAAGCGGTTGGCACCGGCCGGTCTGGTGCCCTGGCTCGAACACGATGGCGTGCGGGTTCACGACTCGCTGGCCATCGCTGAATATGTTCACGAGCTCTGTCCCGACCGCCAGCTCTATCCTGTTTCGCTGGCCGAGCGGGCACAGGCTCGCAGCCTCTGTGCCGAGTTGCACGCCGGATTTCGGCAGATCCGTTCTCTGCTCCCCTTCTTTCTTGGGGCGCCAACCCGTATCGATCCCCCGGTGGAGGCGGTCGGTGAGCTGGCCCGTTTGCAGGAGATCTGGTCGCAGGCGCGGGGCCCCTTCTACTTTGGCGAGGCGGGCATTGTCGATGCCTTCTATGCGGTGATGGCCTATCGGCTGGCCAGCTACGGCATCCTGTTGCCCGGTCAGGCCGGAGCCTATCAGCAGGCGCTGCTCTCTTGGCCTCTGTGGCAGGAGACCCTGCTCAAGGCGCGGTTGCAGTGGTCGGCGGCGGCGCGCAAGTCACAGTGAACCGTGGCAGATAGATAAACGAGAGAGGGGAGCCAGTGGCTCCCCTCTCTGTTGCTGGTATATATGGCACAAGAGTTACTTCTGCCGACCGGCAAAGACCACCACCACCCTGTCATCCCCCTTCTCCCGCACGAAGGCGTAGGGGGTATCCGAGAGCTTCTGGTGGCTGCCTGCCGCAATGGCCGGATGGGCGGCACGGAACTGGCCCAGTTGCTGCCAGTGCTTGACCAGCTCGGCCTTGTCTCCGCTGGCCAGCTCCTGCCAGTTCATGTCCGAGCGCAGCGCCTGATCGAACACCCCGCCATCCTTGGCCAGCCCGCGGCCGGACTCGTCGCCGTAGTAGAGCTGGATGCCGCCCGGCAGCAGCATAAAGCTGTTGGCGACCCGGCGCTGTAGCGGCACATCCTGATAGTCGCCAAAGAACAGCTTGGTGTCGTGGGAGCTGATGTAGCTCAACACGTTGAACTCGGGATCCTGATTGATGCGGCTGGCGTAGCTGGCATAGGTGGGCTCGGCGCTGGCCATGCACTGGGCCTGGGGCAGGGCGAACTCGCGCTGATAGTCGAAGTTGATCAGGGAATCGAAACCGTTCTGATACCAGAAATCCTTGGCTACCCCGTGATCCCACACCTCGCCCACCATGTAGAAGGGCAGATCGTCGAGGGCCTTGCCCGGGTTCGCAGTCTTCCACTCCTTGAGCGCAGCGGTGCCCGCCTGTTTGAGCTTGGCCCACACCTCGGGCTCCAGATGCTTGACGGTGTCTGCGCGGAAGCCGTCGATGCCAAAGCGGCGCACCCAGTCGGTGTGCCAGGCGATGAGATAGTCATTCACGGTAGCGTCGGGTAGCGCCTTGGCAAGGGTATCTTTTTTCGCCGCCAGCAACGGCGGCAGCCCTACCGGTTTGGTCGATTCGGTGAGAAAGTCCGGCAGCCCCGCCACCGAGCCGGTGACATCGTCGGTGCCGGGCTGCGGGTAGCCGGGCAGACCGGCGCGCACCCAGTCACCGCTCCACCATTTGCTCCACGCGGGTGATTGATAGTCGATGAACTGGTTGTAGCCATGCCAGTTGAGGCCGCCGCTCGGGCGCCACTGGTTCCAGACGGTTGGCAGTTTGCTGCTGTTCTGGGTCAGTTCGGTGAGCCCGAGATCTTGCAGATCGGCGAGGGTGGCGTAACCGGCGTGGTTCATCACCACGTCGAGGATGATCCGCATGCCGCGCTTGTGGGCCTCATCCACCAGGGTTTTCAGACTCTCTTCATCGCCGTAGTTGGGGTCAATCTTGGTGAAGTCGAGCGCCCAGTAGCCGTGGTAGGCGTAGAAGGGGAAGTTGCCCTGCTCGCCACCGCCAATAAAGCCGTGTACCTGCTCCACCATGGGGGTGATCCAGATGGCGTTCATGCCGAGGCTCTTGATGTAGTCGAGCTTCTCGGTCAGTCCCTTGAAGTCACCGCCATGCCAGGTGGCCACCTCATCCTGTCCATCCTTCTGGCGGCCGAAGCTGTGGTCGTTGGCGGGGTCACCATTGTGGAAGCGATCGGTCAGCAGAAAATAGACGCTCGCCTGATCCCAGCTGAACGGTGCTGGCTTGGCTGCCTTGACCGGCTCGAGCAGCAGCAGGCCGCCGCTCTCTTTACTCGGGGTCAGGGTCAGCTTGCCCTGTTTGACCACCGCCTCCTGTTTCGAGTAGGCATCCCTCAGTCGGGTGTCGTCGGGCCAGACCCCTTTCAGCGACACCGTGACCGGGCCGCCATCCCAGCTGATGCAGGGCTCTTGTGGTGGTTGGCGCTTGAACTCGCTCTTCTTGGTCGCCCGCAGCACCTTGAGGCTGGGGGTATCCGGGTTGAAGGTGAACTGATATTCCCCGGCCAGCATCACCCGCAAGGTAAAGCTCTGATCCTTGCTGCATTTGTCCATGGGCTGTGCGGTGCCGAAGGGAAGCGGCTTGCTCTCGCTCGGGCCAAAGCTGGTGCCGCAACTGTTGCCTGCGTCACTGATGCGGATCTGGTGGCTCCCCTTGGCAAGGGGATGGGTCAGCTCCACCGTGCCCTTGTCCAGCGAAATCGGGGTCGCCACCGGCTGACCATCCACATAGAGGTGAACCTCGGAAGCGGCCATCGCCTGTGGGGTGAACAGAGGGGCGGCCATCAGGGCGAGCAAGAGGGGGGATAAGTTTTGAGCACGACGCATAAGCCATTCCTTGAGCAGGGCAGTTCGGACAAGGGCCCATTCTAGGAGCAGCAAAGCGCGCCTTGGATCGGCAAAACGCCAATTTGTGACATCAGTTCAAATGGTTACGTTTTCAAGCCGAGGAAAGTGTGACGGAGAGGAGATGGGAGGCTCTGTCGATAAAAATAGCGGCCATAAAAAATGCCGGTCAGGTGACCGGCATTTGGTGTGTCAGGCATCGTCGTCACATCAGACGGTGAAGAACTTGAAGTTGACGAAGGCCACCGCGATGAAGGAGGCCACCATGCCGCTGATGCAGAGCACTGCAGGGCGGATAGCGGGCCAGCGATGGGTCAGCAGAATGATGGCCAGCAGGGTCGGATAGAGCCCGAACATGTAGCGTGGCATGGCGTTGAGGCCGGTCATCAGCGGAATGGTGCAGCAGATGAACATCAGGGTCGCTTCGGCCCAGCGTTTCTGGCTGAACAGGTAGCCGTTCAGACACCAGCCGAAAATCACCATGATGGAGAGATAAGCCTTGCGGCCGCCCAGCTCGAAACCGCTCAGCCACCAGTCCAGCGGGCTGTCCATGTAGCGACCCCATGCCACCTGAATGTGCTTGAAGGCGAAGGCATCGCCGGTCAGGTGATAGAGGTAGACCATGTAGGCAAACAGGCCAAAGGGGATCATCCAGAGGGTGAAGACCACCTTGAAAGCGCGCTCGGTGAAGCGGAAAAATTCCCGCCAGCCGTAGGCCTGCAGCGCCAGGATCAGCACCGGGAAGACCATCATCACCCCCAGGTTGCGGGTGGCGGAGATACAGACCCCCAGCACGGCCACCATCAGCCACTGCTCTCGATAGGCGAACAGGAACATCCCCAGCATCAGCGCCATAAAGGTCGACTCGGTATAACCGGAGACGAAGTAGGCCGAGAAGGGTGAGAAGGCGAGCAGCCAGACACCGAAGCGAGCGGTATCGTCACCCAGTTTAAGCTGACGCAGCACCAGCAGCATCAGCGGCAGGCTGGCGAAGAAGGAGGCGTTGGCCACAATGATGAGGCCGATCAGGCTCTCGACATTGAACAGGTTGGAGATGGCACCGGAGACCATCGGGTAGAGCGGCATAAAGGCCCAGTTGGCCGCATTGCCCTTGCTCAGCCAGCGCGGGTAGAGGTCGTAGCCGTTCTCGATGATGCGCTGGAACCAGACGCAGTCGAATTGACAATAGGCCTGCAGCGGGCCTATGTCGGGGGAGCTATAGAGCTGGACACCGAAGTAGCCCATGCCATACAGCGCCACCCGGCTCAGCATGAAGGCGGCGATGATCATCAGCCAGTCACGACCGCTGATGCGCAGTGACGGGCGATAGGGGAGTGCAGCCCCGGTTAACGGGACGGTATTGGTCATATCATTCATCAGGCAAAAACCCAGACGCGAGAGAGAACGTAAGTGAGGACGGTAACGGTCAGGGTGGCGATGACCACCGGCAGCAGACCGGAGAGCCCCGCAAACAGCAGGCCGCTCAGGATCAGGTTACGCACCGCAAGCGAGAAGAGGGCGACCAGCAGAAACTTGCTGGCGGCTCCCTGCTTCTGGAAGGTGATGTAGCGGTGACCAAAGAAGGAAAACCAGAACGCTATGGCAAAAGCCAGTGTGGTAACCAGGTGCTCCGAGATGGTGGGCCAGGTATGAAACAGTGCGATGGAGGTGCCAAGGTCGACGAGGGTAGCCCCCCCGCCGACAAAGCCGAAACGTACCAGCCGCCAGAATTCCTCGCGGGAGATCATTGAGGCGCCTGCTCCTGCTGCTCTTGCGGATTGCTTTCTGTGCTCTGCGGTTTGGCCGCATCCTGCTTGGCATACTGGCCATAGACCCCTTCAATGAGGTAGACCGGGCGCTGTTTCACTTCCACGAACATGCGGCCGATGTACTCGCCGATGATGCCGAGTGACAACAGCTGGATACCGCCGAGGAACAGCACCACGGACATCAGGGAGGCGTAACCGGGCACGTCGATGCCGAAGAAGATTACTTGGGTGATGATTTTCAGGATATAGAGGAAGGCTACCAGCGAGACGCTGACACCCACATAGCTCCAGACCCGCAGCGGCCAGCTGGAGAAGCTGAGCAGGCCGTCGAGGGCGAAGTTCCACAGTTTCCAGTAGTTGAACTTGGTTTCACCGGCGTGACGGGCAGGGCGCTCGTAGGGGACGCCAACGGCACGGAAACCGGCCCAGGCAAACAACCCCTTCATGAAGCGGTTGCGCTCCGGCAGCAGCTTGATCGCCTCTACTACGCGGCGGTCTATCAGGCGGAAGTCACCGGCGTTCTCCGGCAGCTTGGTACTGGTGGAAAGGGCGTTGAAGAAGCGGTAAAAGCCACCGGCAGTCAGACGCTTCATCGGGGTATCGGCGCTACGATCGACGCGGATGCCATAGACGGTGTCATAGTCACCGGTCTGCCACAGTTTCACGAACTCCAGGATCAGGGCGGGGGGATCTTGCAGATCCACGTCCATTGGCACGATGGCATCCCCTTTGGCCTGATGCAGACCGGCGGTCAGGGCTGCCTCTTTACCGAAGTTGCGTGCCAGGTTGACCAGGGTCACGCGGGGGTCACGGGCGATTGCCTGTTCGACTACCTCACGTGTACGGTCACGACTACCGTCGTTGACGAATACAATTTCAAGCTGGTCTTTGAGCGGGGCCAGTTCATTGTCTATCGCGCTGATGAAGGCATCGATGCTCTCCTCCTCGTTATAAACGGGAACAACCAGAGAGAGTCGAAAATCTGGATGCGACATAAGAACGTCCTTATTGGCTGGTTATTTTTATAAAACGCTATCGGGGACCCATATCACTGGGCAACAGTCAAACGCACCGACTGAACATTGATGGGAGTGGGTGCCGAGAGTGCCAGAAAATTGGGGTGCTTGGGATCGGCCGTGAGCGAATCTCCTGGCAGGTTGAGCCGGATTTCATTGATACCCGCTTTGGCCAGTTTCACGGTAGTAGTGAAGTCGTGACCAAGAGCCACTTTCAGTAGCGCACCAGCTTCAGGGCTATTGACGCGGGCATGGACTGTCAACTGTTCCGGTTTTGCTGCTTGTTTGGGTAGCACAAAATAGAGTCCCCCTTTGCCACTTAGCTGGGTGCCTTCGTCACTCGGTTTTTTGGCCCAGCCTTCGCTGGAGAGAAAACGGCTCGGCTTGGTCAGGTTCAGCTCGTTGCCGGGCTGATAGGTCATGCTGGAGTTGTGTTCCCAGAAACGGGTTTTACCCTCCAGATAATAGAGGCGATAGGCCAGGCTCACGTTAGGGTGAGCAGCCAGATAGAGGGTATAAAGATAGAAACCGCTCAGTGCCAGGATGGCGGTCAGAAAACCAAACTTTTTGTACGTCATATCACTCTCTATGCCTGACATAAATTGGTAGGCCGATGTCGCGCATATGCTAATCCAATTGCAAAAAAAGCATAGTGGATCACAAAAAAATATTTGGTCACAAATCAACCCCTCATCAAGGCGTTCACCATTGCACTTTCTTTGTTAATGACAACATTGACGGTAATCAAGGGCTCCATGGTAATGGGAGGATTTTATCTGGTAAAAAGAGGTTTTCTGTAATTTGCTGCGTCATATTCTTACAGATGCTGCCGGTGATGCGGCCTCTATCGCCATTTTTCAGGGGAGGAATTATGATGATTCATCGTTTCGTCAAGGATGACCCATGAAGTGGATGTTCCAGGCGTGCTTGTTCTTTGGCTGGATTTCATCTCTCTCAGCCTCCACGCTCTGTCCTGCACCTATCAAGGCCGGTTTTGATAACTGGCCACCCTATCACTATCACGATAAAAGCTATCCTGCTCAGGTGCGTGGCTATGCCGCCGAGGTGCTCACTGCGGTTTTGACCAGAATGGGCTGCGAGATCGAGTTTAGGGAGTTGCCATGGAAGCGCATACTTCAGGAGGTTAAGTTAGGCGAGGTCGATATGGCGATGGAGGCAAACATCAACGATGAGCGCACCCGTTATGCGTGGTTTTCAGATGCCTATAATCCGGGTCGCACACTGTTGTGGGTTCGCAAGGGCAGCCATTACCCCGAGCAGGATCTGGCTAGCTGGCTCGCCAAAGGCTACGCCCTCGGCGTGACCAAAGAGTATTTTTATGGTGATGAAGTGATGGCTCTGCTCGGCCGCTATGCCGGCCAGGTGAGTGCGGTGAGCGACAAACAGAATTACGAGAAGCTGGCCCGTGGGCGCATCGATGGCTTCCTCGGTGACATGCTGGCGACTCCCAGTGGGTTGAGCAAGGAGGGAATGAGCAGTCAGTTCTCATATCATCCTATGGTCGTGTATGAATCTCCGGGCTTTTTCATGATGAGCAAGCGCACCATATCTCCGCAATTTTTGCAGCGTTTCAACCAGGTTTTGGCAGAATTCCAGCGCAGCGACGAATATGACATTATCTTGCGACGCTATGCGCCAGGAAACTAGCAAACTGTTAGCCATTCACGCATCATGAGCGGCCTGATGGTCGTGTTTGACTACGTGCATCAATCGTTTTGAGGTATCCATGGGGATGAAGTATTGGGTGGCCCTTGCCAATCTGCTCTGGTTTGGCTGTTTGCCTGCCGGATTAGTGCACGCGGCAGAGGCTCAAGTCGTTGTGGCGGTGACTGAAACCCGTCATGACTGGTATCAGGGCAGTCAGGCCGAACAGGCCCGTGTCGAGCTGGAACAGCAGTTGCAAGAAGCTGTGCTGGCCCAGCTGCACCCCGATTTTTTCACGCTGTGGAAGCGCCTGCAGGCTACGCCGGCAGCGCAGCGCAGTGCTATCTATGACGAGGTCTTTACCAAGCTAGCCCGTTTTCAGCACGCCTGGCGAGGGATGGATCTGGTCTCTCGCGAGCAGATGAAGACCCTCAAGCTTGATTTGAAGCGCCCTGTGGTGACCAAACCCAGCGATGATGATCTGCTCACCCAGGTGAAATCCCTGCGCCCCCAGGTGGCGGAATACGAGGCGGTGCGGGCAAAAGTGCACAAACTGCTGGCGATGCCTATGGCCAGCAAGTGGCCGACCCTTGATATGCCGACCCTGCGTGCCGGAGAGAGCTCAGCCGAGCTCGGTCAGATCCGCGCCATGCTCAACGAGCTGGGCGACAGTGCTCCGAGCCATGGTGATCAGATTTACGATGGTGATACCGAGCAGGCCATCAAACAGTTCCAGCGTCGTCATGGGCTCACCGCGGACGGTATCATCGGCCGTCAGACCCGCTCCTGGCTCAATACCGGCCCGCAAGTGCGTGCCAGCTTGCTGTTGCGCAACCTGTGGCGTCGTGATCTTGTGGATCAGCTGAGCAAGCCACGCTATGTGCTGGTCAATATTCCCGACTATCGGCTCAGCGTGGTGGAGTCCGGCAACGAGGTATTCACCAGCCGGGTTATTGTCGGCAAGGAGCAGCGGGCCACCCCCATTCTGGCCAGCGAAATTCGCTCCATCGTGCTCAACCCCTCCTGGCATGTGCCGCGCTCCATCCTGAGCAAGGACATCCTGCCCAAGTTGGGGCGCGATCCCGCCTATCTGAGTCGCGAGCAGTTCGAGGTGATCGACAGCGAGGGCAACCCGGTGCAGTTCACCGAAGAGGGCTGGCATCAGGCGCTGGCCGCCGGTTTCCCCTATCGCCTGCGGCAAAAGCCGGGTGATCACAATGCCCTGGGACGCTACAAGTTCTACCTGCCCAACAATGACGCCATCTATCTGCACTCCACCCCGCGCAAGGCGCTGTTCGAGCAGGGGGCACGCGCCTTCAGTTCGGGCTGCATCCGGGTGGAACATGCGGACGATCTGGCCGAGCTGTTGCTGGCAGATTCCCGCTATCAGCCGGACAAGGTGGCCAATATCCTCAAGGAGAGCCAGACCAAATGGTTGCCGCTCACCACGCCGATCCCGGTCTTTACCGTCTATTGGAGCAGCTGGATCGACGAAAATGGTCGCCAGCAACTGCGCAACGACATCTACGGATTTGATCGGGTCAGCTTCCAGAGCCGCCTGCTGTGATCCCTGCCACAGAGTGAAAAGCCCGGCCTGTGCCGGGCTTTTCTATGGGCGATTGAGGTTTGACAGCTCCCCCTGCCGGAGGGTAGTTTCAAGCGCCTGTATCACATTCAATCAGTGATCTTATTCAACTATTTTTCGCTTGAATCTGCGATGGACGAACCCCTTATGCTGGAACAAGAGATAAGTCGACGTCGCCTGTTGCTGGGAGCCGGTTGCCTGCTGGGCAGCTCGCTGATCTCCTTCCCTGCACTGGCCAGCCGCAGTACCACCGGGCGTGAACTCAGTTTCTTCAATCTCAATACCGGCGAGCGGGTGCGCGCCAGCTATTGGGAAAATGGCCACTATCTGAGCGACGGGTTGGCCGAGCTCAATCACATTTTCCGCGATTACCGGCGCAACGAAGTGTTCAACATCGACAAGAAGCTGTTTGATCAGCTGTTCCTGTTGCAGCACAAGCTGGGTCGGCGCAGCGAAATCCAGCTGATCTCCGGTTATCGGGCACCGGCCACCAATCGCCAGAAGCGTCACAAGAGCCGCGGCGTGGCCAAGCACAGTTACCACACCCTGGGGCAGGCGGTGGATGTGCGGATCCCCGGCGTTCAGCTGGCCCATCTGCGCAAGGCGGCCCTCAATCTCAAGGTGGGTGGGGTCGGCTACTATCCCCGTGACAACTTCGTTCACCTCGATACCGGCCCGGTTCGCAGCTGGTAAAGGGGTTGGCAAGCTGCCAAGCTCTTCCCACCAGTGAGGAGATAGCGATGAAAAAGATAGTGATTGGCGGCCTGATCGCCCTGTCGTTGACCGGTTGCAGCAAGCTCAACCGTGAAAATTATGACCAGTTGAAGATGGGGATGAGTTACGCCGAGGCCAGCACCATTCTGGGCAAGGCGGAGCGTTGTGATGATGCCTTGGGCACCACCAGCTGCCTTTGGGGCGGGGAAGGGAAGAACATCAAGATCCGCTTTATCGCCGACAAGGCGACCTTCTTCAGCTCGGAAGGGATTAACTGAGTCGCAGAACGTCCATGAAAAAAGCGCCACTCGGGCGCTTTTTTGTTGCTCGCAATCCAACCCCCCTCGCCAGAAGCTGGCGTACTCAGTGGGTGGCGTATTGATAGTTGAAGGTGGGCAGTCCCCACTTGAAGCGAACCGCCAGCAGTCGTAGTACAAAGCCGATCCCGATGGAACCGAACGCGGCCCAGTTGGTCGGCAAGCCCTGATCCAGCGCCAGACAGTAAAGCGCTGCGGTGATCAGCGAAATGGCTGCATAGAGCTCGCGACGAAATACCAGTGGAATCCGCTGGCAGAGCAGATCCCGCAGCACCCCGCCAAAGACCCCGGTCACTACCGCCATGATGCAGGCAATACCGGCGCCGTGGCCCATATCCAGCGCCCGGGCCGCACCGAAGATGGAGAAGACCACCAGTCCCAGGGCATCAAGGGCCATGAACAGCTTGCCGAGATAGCGCATCAGGGGGGCGGAGACCACACCCGCCATCGCGGCTGCGGCAACCAGCAGCACATATTCCGGATGTTCAATCCAGAGCAGCGGATAGTGGCCGAGCAGCACATCACGAATAGTGCCACCACCGATGGCCGTCGCCGAGGCGATGATCACCACACCAAACAGGTCCATCCGTCGCCGACCCGCGGCCAGCGCGCCGGTCATCCCTTCGGCCACCAAGCCAACCAAGAAGAGTGCATGTAACATGAGATATCCCAGGGAACGAGAAAGGCCAGAATCCTACCAACTCGTGTCATATGGGACAAGCTATCGAATGCATGCATTAATTTAATTCATGCTAAATGCGAAAAAGGCACCGTTTCGGGTGCCTTTTCCTAATCAATGTTCAAGGGTTAGCGCCCCAGCTGCTCCTTCCGGTAGTGATCGACCCACATGGCGGTGGCACCACAGATGGCGACCGGCATCACGAAGAGGTTCACCACCGGAATGGCGGAGAAGAGGGTCACCAAAGCGCCGAAGCTGAGGCACTTGCCACGGCGTTGCTTCAAGGCGTCACGCATGGTGATGAAGTCGATCTTGTGGTTGTCGAACGGATAATCCACATACTGGATCGCCATCATCCAGGCGCTGAACAGGAACCAGAGCACCGGCGCCAGGGTCTGGCCCACCACCGGGATCAGGAACAGGATCAGGCAGCCAATGGCCTTGGGCAGGTAATACTTCAGCTTGGTCCATTCGCGGCCGAAGGTGCGTGGCACATCCTTGACGATATCCAGCATGCCGCCGTCATTGGCGGGCTTACCGGTGAGGATCTGCTCCACCTTCTCCGCCAGCAGGCCGTTGAAGGGGGCGGCTACCCAGTTGGCAACCGAGCTGAAGATAAAGGAGAAGACCACCAGTATGGTGATGAGGGCGATGGGCCACAGCAGGTAGTCCAGCCAGTCGAGCCAGGCGGGGATCTGCTGGTGGAGCCAGGCGAACAGGCCGTCCAGTTGCAGCAGCAGGGCATAGAAGGCCCCGGCAAACAGCACGAAGTTGACCAGCAGGGGGATCAGCACAAAGGTGCGGATGCCCGGTTGGCGAATAAGGGAAAACCCGCGCAGAAAGTAGTCTGCACCGCTGATTGAATCTTTGACCATATGGGGTGATTGGCTCATGTGAGCTCCATCTATGCATGGGAGAACTGCCAGCATATTACAAACAAGCCTTTGATTTGGTAAAGTCGCCGACTATTCCTTATTTCGTGCCGTGGCGACCAAAAGTCGGGCATGAATGGGGATGATGCCTGCATATTACAAACAAAGCCGGGTCTGGATTTGGTAAAATCGCCTGCCCGCCTCCTCTTTATTTAGCCACTGATACAGGTCGCCATGCGTCTGAAACTGATCAAACTCGCCGGCTTCAAGTCGTTCGTCGAGCCGACCCGCATCGAACTGTCGGCAGACATGACCGCCGTGGTGGGCCCCAATGGCTGTGGCAAATCCAACGTCATCGACGCGGTGCGCTGGGTGTTGGGGGAGAGCTCCGCCCGTCATCTGCGCGGCGAGAACATGACCGATGTCATCTTCAACGGCTCTATCAATCGCAGTGCGCACGGGCGCGCCTCGGTCGAGCTGGTGTTCGACAATCCCCACAACCGGGTGCCCGGCGAGTTCGGCCGCTTTACCGAGATCTCGGTGCGCCGCGAAGTGCTGCGCGACGGCTCCAACCACTATCAGATCAACGGCCAGAAGTGCCGCCGCAAGGATGTGACCGACCTCTTCCTCGGCACCGGTCTTGGCCCCCGCAGCTACGCCATTATCGAGCAGGGCACTGTCAGCCGACTGGTGGAGTCGCGCCCGGCCGATCTCAAGCTCTTTATGGAAGAGGCCGCCGGGGTCTCCCGTTACAAGGAGCGGCGCCGCGAGACCGAGCAGCGCATTCGCCACACTCAGGAGAACCTGGAGCGCCTCGGCGATATTCGCGGCGAGCTGGGTTCGCGCCTTGAGCACCTCAAAGCCCAGGCCGAAACCGCCGAACGCTACAAACAGCTCAAGAGTCGTTCGCGCGCCGCTCGCGCCGAGCTGATTGGCTCCGAGTTGTGGGCGCTGGAGACGCGCCTTGGCGAGGCCAAAACCGAACTGGCACATGCCGAGCAGGCGCTGGCGGCGCTCGATGCCAAGCGTACCGCCGATGAGGGGCGCCACGTCACCCTGTCGGTCGCCAGACAAGAGGCGCAAGCCGAGCAGGCGAGCCGTCAGCAACAGATTTTTCTCGGCGGGCAGGCCATCGCCCGTCTCGAACAGCAGCAACTGCACCAGAGTGAACTGGGGCGCGACTGGCAGGCCCGTGCAGAGGCGCTGGGCGAGCGGATTGCCACCCGCAAGGCGCAGCTGGCCAGCCAGCAGGATCAACTGACCGAAGGGGTATTGCGCGCTGAGCAGGAGAGCGCTCGGCTGGAGCAGTGTGAGCAGTTGCTTACCGAGCAGCAGGAGGCTCGCCAGCACGCCAGCGAGCAACTGGAACAAGCCCGCTTGCGCCAGCAGCAGTGGCAGCAACAGTTGGCCGGGGTGCAGGGGCAACTCAATCAGACCCGTACCCGGTTGGGTGGTTTGCAGGAGCTGCAAGCCAAGACCCGGCTGGCGCGCCTCAAGCTGGAAGATGAACGCGCTGGCCCCCTCGGCGCAGAGGCCGACGATCTGCAACCGGCCCTCGATGCCCTGAGTGGTGAGCTGGAGCTGACGCGGGCGGCCAATGACGAGCTGACCGAGCAGCTGGCGCAGGCTGTCCACACCCATGAACAACTCAAGCAGCAGCATGGCCAGCAGTTGAGCCTGCAGCGGGAGTTGGAGGCGCGGCTGGCGACGCTGGATCAGATCCTCGGCGAACAGATGGAGGGGGTGACTCTGGCCGACCGGTTGCAAGTTGCCCCCGAGTGGGCACAGGCGCTCGATAAGGTGCTGGGTCGCTGGCTCACCGCAACGCCAGCGGACGAGTGCAATCTGGCGCAAGAGGGACTCTGGATTGGCCCGGCACAACCGGCGGTTGCCGGTACGCTGGCGGCGCAACTGGGCGGCAAGCACATTCCCGCCTTCCTCAATGCCATCTGGCTGGTGGAGAGCCGGGAGGCCGCATTGGCCCGCCAGCCAAGCCTTGCGGCCGGTGAGTCGGTACTGACTCCTGCTGGCGACTGGCTGGGGCCAAACTGGGCCGATCTGGGGCTGGGCGCGGCGCTCGGCACCATGGCGCTGCTCGGTGAGCGTGAGCGGTTGCACACCGAGCTGGAGAAGGTTGCCGCGGGGCAGGCACAGCTGAGCGAGCAACTTGTGGCTGCCGATGCCCGGCGTGCCCAGCTTGCCAGTGCGCATGAGTTGTCGCAGCGAACCTTGCGCGAGCAAGAGCAGAAATGGCAACAACTGCGCGAAGCCTGGAGCCTGCAACAGGGTCAGCGGCAGGAGCGGTTGCAGCGGCTCGGTCAGCTCGGCGAAGAGCTGATCCGGCTTGATCAGGAGCAGGCCGAAGAGGCAGAGCGACTGGCCAGCGCCCGTGAACAACTGGAACTCGATGAGGCGCGCCTTGCCGAGTTGCAGGAGCAGGGGGAGCCGCTGACACAAGGGTTGCAGGTCGCGCAGGAGCAGCTGACCCGCTGCGAGCGGGCGGTCGATGAGGCGCGAGTGCGCCGCGAGCAGCAACAAGCGGCCTGCCAGCGTTTGCAACTGGAGTTGGGCAATCTGCGCCAACTCATTACCCTGGGTGAAGAGGAGCTGGCGAGGCTCGGGCTGGAGCTGGCCGGGCTGAAAGGGCCGGATAGCGAGGCAGTGCCGGATCTGGCGCCCCTGCTGGCCGAGCAGCGCAATCTGGAGGCGCAGCAGCTCGCCTGCCATCAACGGCTTGCGGAGCTGGAGCGCCAGCTGACCGAGCTGGAACAGGCCAGAAGAGCCGATCACAAGCAGCTTGTTACCTTGCAAGAGAAGCTGGCAACCCTGCGCCTTGAGCGTGAACGCAGCCTCACCCGTCGACAGGGGCTGCACGAGCAGTTCGAAGAGCTGGGGGTTCGACTGGTAGATCTCGATCAGGCGGTGCTGATCGCTGCAGATCGCAGCAAGCTGCGGCAGGAGATCCAGACCCTGGAGGCGCAAGTGGAGGCACTCGGCGCCATCAACCTGGCGGCGCTGGAGGAGTACGAAGAGGCGAAAACGCGAGCAACCTATCTTGAAAATCAGTGTCAGGATCTTGAGCAAGCGCTGGAAACCTTGAGCCAAGCCATTAAAAGAATTGATAAAGAGACACAAATACGGTTCCGGGACACTTTCGATAAGGTCAACGAAGATTTAAAATCCCTCTTTCCGAAAGTGTTCGGTGGGGGCAGTGCCTGGCTTGAGCTCACCTCCGATGATCTTTTGGAGGCCGGAGTGAGCATCATGGCGAGACCTCCGGGTAAGAAGAATGCTACCATTGCCCTGCTTTCCGGGGGGGAGAAGGCGTTAACCGCGCTTGCGCTGGTTTTTGCCATCTTCAGACTCAACCCAGCACCTTTTTGTCTGCTGGATGAGGTGGATGCACCGCTCGATGAAGTGAACGTCGGTCGCTTCTGTTCTCTTGTCAAAGAGATGTCGAGCACAGTACAGTTCGTTTACATCAGTCATAATAAGGTCTCCATGGAGATGGCTGAGCAGCTGGTTGGCGTCACGATGCAAGAGCCCGGGGTTTCGCGCATTGTGTCGGTCGATATCGGTGAAGCCGTCGCTTTGGCTGAGCAAAACTAGAAAGAGAAGCAGCTAATGCAGGAATTGCGTTACATCTTGGTTGCCCTGGGCGGTATTGCCATCGCGGCATTGCTCATTCACGGGTTGTGGAGCAACAGAAAGAATCGTCAGGCACCGATCAAAGAGAAACCCCTTGGCCGGATGGAATCCAAATCGCGAAACCGCGATGATGACGCCTTCGACAGCGATGGCATCGGTCAGGTGCGTGTAGTCAGCAGTGGCCGCCGTGCCGAGCCCAAGCTGCGCAGTGAAGAGAGCCTTCAGCCGGAGTTTGGTCGCCGTGCCGCCGTGCCCGCCTTTGACGATGAAGATGATGAGGATGAACTGCCACCGCCCGTCGTGCGCAAGCCTGCTGCCCGTCCGGTTCCGCCGCCTCCTGCCTATGAAGAAGAGGAACCGGGCTTTGATGAGCCGCTGCCTGACGTCATTGCGCAAGAGCCTGCCGCTCCGGTACGCAAACCGGCCCAGGTCAATCGCCGTACCCCGGTCTACCGTTCACGTCCCCAGCGCGAGCCAGTCATGCCTGTTCAGGATGACGAGCCGCTGATCGAGCCTGCTTATGCCACAGCGCCCACCTTTGGTGTGCGAAATGAGCCTGTGCGAGCCACTGAACCTGAAGTGAAGGCCCAGCCACGCCATGTGGAACCTGAACCTCTTTACGAAGAGCCCGTCTACGAGGCTCCCGTTGCAGAACCTCGCTCAGCTCCCCAGCCGGTAGAAAAAATCTGGCAGGATGTCTATGTCATCAACCTGATGGGCCGCCCGGGGCATGAGCTGCAAGGGGCGACTCTGCTCTCCTCCCTGATGGCGCTTGGCTTCAAATTTGGCGAGATGGATATCTTCCACCGTCACGAAGATGCCAATGGCAAGGGGGAAGTGCTCTTCTCCATGATCAACATGGTCAAGCCGGGCACCTTTAACCCGTACCGGATGGAGCAGTTCACCACGCCGGGTGTCTCCCTGTTCATGCAGCTGCCGCTGCGCAGCAACGCCGCGTTTGCCTTCGAGGATATGCTGCAGGCCGCCGATCAACTGGCCAGCGATCTCGATGCCATGCTGACCGATATGGAGCGCAGCCCGCTGAGTGACGAGACTATTGCCCGTTACCGGCATGAACTGGCTGCCTACGAGGCCAGCCGCGACTAATACGCCATGCGGGTCGAATAGATAAAAGTGCGGTACCCAGGTACCGCATTTTTGTTTCTACCCCGGGCCGGATTTTCAATCACACTTCGAGACTTTTTCATGAGCGATATTCTCTCCCGCCACCGTCAACTGTGTGAGCTGCTTACCGAATATGGTCATCAGTACTATGTGCTGGATAACCCGACCGTACCGGATGCTGAATACGACCGTTTGATGCGCGAACTGATCGCGCTGGAGGCCGACCATCCCGAGCTAAAAACTCCGGCTTCCCCGAGCGTGCGGGTCGGCGGTCAGCCGCTGACCGCCTTCAAACAGGTGCGCCACGAGATCCCCATGCTGAGTCTGGATAACGTCTTTAGCAGCGAAGAGTTGCTGGCGTTCGAACAACGGATGAGCGATCGCCTCAAGCGTGACGTGCGTTTCACCTTCTGCTGCGAGCCCAAGCTCGACGGTCTGGCGGTGAGCCTGCTCTATGTAAATGGTCAGCTGGTGCAGGCGGCCACCCGGGGCGATGGCGCCACTGGTGAGGAGATCACCGAGAACGTGCGCACCATCAAGGCCATTCCGCTCGCGCTGCGCGGCACTGGCTGGCCAGAGCGGCTCGAGGTGCGTGGCGAAGTCTTTATGCCCAAGGCCGGTTTTGAGGCGATGAACGCCAAGGCGCTGGCAGCGAGCGAGAAGGTGTTCGTCAACCCGCGCAACGCCGCCGCCGGCAGCCTGCGTCAACTCGATTCACGCATCACCGCCAGCCGTCCCCTGAGCTTTTACGCTTACGGTGTCGGTGTTGGCGGCGAGCTGCTCGGTGACTCTCACTTTGGTCGCCTCAATCAGCTCAAGGAGTGGGGGCTGCCGCTTAGTCCCGAGGTGAAACTCAAAGAGGGGGCTGCCGGTTGTCAGGCGTTCCACGACGACATTCTGGCCCGCCGTGGCGAGCTGCCTTACGAGATCGACGGCGTGGTCTACAAGGTGGATGCCATCGCTCTGCAAGAGGAGCTGGGCTTTGTGGCCCGCGCCCCGCGCTGGGCGACCGCCCACAAGTTCCCGGCGCAGGAGGAGATGACTCTGCTTGAGAACGTCGAGTTTCAGGTTGGCCGTACCGGCGCCGTGACGCCGGTGGCCAAGCTCAAGCCGGTGTTTGTCGGCGGCGTCACCGTCTCCAACGCCACTTTACACAACGCCGACGAGATCGAGCGCCTTGGCGTCATGGTCGGCGATACCGTGATCGTGCGCCGGGCAGGGGACGTGATCCCGCAGATCGTCGCAGTGGTGGAGGCGCAGCGCCCAAGCGACGCCCGTGCGATCCTCTTCCCGACCGAGTGTCCGGTCTGTGGCTCTGCGGTGGAGCGGCTGGAAGGAGAGGCGGTTGCCCGCTGCTCCGGCGGCCTGTTCTGCGAGGCGCAGCGCAAGGAGGCGATCAAGCACTTCGCCGCCCGTCGTGCCATGGATGTGGACGGCCTTGGCGACAAGATTGTCGAACAGCTGGTGGACAAGGGGCTGGTGAAGACCCCCGCCGATCTGTTCAGCCTCAACGCCATCCAGCTGGCAGGTCTTGAGCGGATGGGGCAAAAATCGGCCCTCAATCTGGTAGCCGCCATCGATGCGGCGCGTAGCACCACCCTGCCGCGTTTCCTGTTTGCCCTTGGGATCCGCGAAGTAGGGGAGGCGACTGCGCTCAACCTTGCCAATCACTTCCTCACCCTGGATGCCCTGCGCGCGGCCTCGGTGGAGCAACTGCTCGAAGTGGCCGATGTGGGTGATGTGGTGGCCAAGCATGTCTACTACTTCCTGCGTCAGCCCCACAACGTGGAGGTGCTGGAAGCCTTGCTGGCTGCCGGCATCCACTGGCCGGCCATCGAGAAGAAAGAGGCCGCGGAGCAACCCTTTGCCGGCAAGACCTTCGTGCTGACCGGCACCCTGACCACCTTGTCGCGCAACGACGCCAAGGCGGCATTGCAGGCGCTGGGGGCCAAGGTGGCGGGCTCTGTATCTGCCAAGACCGATGTGCTGGTCGCGGGGGAAGCGGCCGGTTCCAAGCTGGCCAAGGCACAGGAGCTCGGTATCACCATCTGGACCGAAGAGGAGCTGCAACAGGCGTTGCAAGGCCAGAGCTGAGTTCGTCTCTCTGATAAAAAAACAACCCGGCATTCGTGCCGGGTTGTTTTTTATTCCCCCGCTATCACCATTTTTTGCGGGGGAGCAGCAAGCGCCTGAGCAATATTTCCCGAGTGCTCAGTTTGCTCAATCAGTATGGCAACACTCTACAAGGCCACCTGATGCATCAAGCCGAAGGGGGGCATCCTCTCTCGAGGCTTATTCCTGTGGCTTGAGGAAGTTGCGATAGAGCATATAGAGGTGGGCCGAGCTCCAGCTGAAGTTGCTGGCCCCCTGCATGGCGCCGGTCTCCGGATTGTAGTTTTCGCGGATGGGGCCGCTGCCCGCCAAGCCCTCAGCGTTGTTGAACAGCTTGTTGACCAGAGCCTCGGCATCGCTGCGGTAGCCGTAGTTTTCGAGCCCCTTCACCCCGAAGTAGAACTGATCGAGCCATACCCGGCCGCGCCAGTAGATATTGGGGTCGTAGGCCGGGTTGGTCAGCGCGGCTGTGCCCAGCGGGATCTTTGTGTTGAACTCCTGGGCGTTGAGCATCACCTCGCGCACCCGTGCCGCTTTCTCCTTGTCGGCGACTTCTGCCCAGAGCGGGCTCCACCCTTCCGGGCCACGGCCGCGGGCTGTCAGCAATTTGCCGACGCAGCCGTTGCCGTCAGCAACATCCCCCTGAGCAATCTGGCGATCGTAATAGAAGCCTGATGCCTCATCGAACATGCAGCTGTTGATGTAACCAGCCAGCTGGGTCGCGCCATCGCGGTAGCGGCTCGCGTCGTCCGGCTTGTCAAGCAGGTCGGCCATGTCTGCCAGAATGCGTTTCTCCTTGGCCAGGAAGGCGTTGAGCTCCACTGACTCCTGATCGATGGAGAAGCCGATCAAATCGCCATTGTCCTGATGGTTTTCAAAGAAGGCGACGTTCCAGTCCTGACGTGCCTTGGCCAAATCTCCGCCATAGGTCTTGTCGGCATAGCGTTGCAGCTGGCCCGGTTCGATAAAGCCGAAGCGGGCGGCGTTGTCCATGCCTGACTCCCAACCGGCGCCGTGCTGGGCACCGATATCCATGTCGCTGTACCCGCCCACGTTCAACACCTGTTGATAGAGCGGCATACCGGCGCAGGCATACCAGCCATCCCCCTCACTGGTACAGCTGGAGAGATCCAGCCCGGCGGGAATACCGTTGGAGTACTGCACTTTGAAGGTGATATTGCCGTACTCGTCGTTGTGCTCCACATGCTTGGTGGCGCCATATTCGATGATGCCGTTGCGGTTGTTGTCCCGCGCGCGGTACCACCAGTCGTGGTAGGCCTGCAGCTTGGGATACATCTCGGCGATAAAGGCCTTGTCCTTGGTGGCGCTGTAGATTTCCCAGATGGCCCAGGCGGAGAGGGGCGGCTTGGTGTCGCGCTCGTTCCAGTTGCCGCCATCGCCACCGCGATCCGCCAGCTTGTTGTAGAAGACGGCGTCGATCACCATGCCCGCATCCTGTGGTCGCACCGGATCATCCGGCTGTACCTGATAGTCATACATGGCGCGCACGTTGTTCTTGGCCACCTCCGGGTTGAAGTGTGCCATGGCATAGGCGTGCTTCCAGCTATCCCAGGCCCAGACGCCGTCGAACCAGCGTGCGGTATTGGAGGGGGTTACCCCGTCGTGGAGGATGGCGCCAGCCGGGGAGCGCCAGTTGCCGTTGAGGGTCTCCATCGCCTTGACGGCGATGCGACGCTCCGACTCGGGGATCCCCTGATTGGAGAGACCGTTGGCAAGGTAGCCCTCCCAGCGGCGGATGGAGTCGGCAAAATAGCTGGCCGGGTCGGCCAGCAGGGCCTGACGGCTCTGCTGATGGCGGCTGGCGTCATCTGCGGAGTGGAGATAGCTCTGCAGGGTGTAGATATCCTCGCTCCCCTTGGCGGCCAGGGTAATGCTGGCGTCACTTTGGTATCCCAGTGTCTTCTGGTCGAGGGTGGTGCGACTTGGCAGGGTGCGGTCGATGCGATAGCGGGCGCTGCCGCTCTGCATGATGTTCCAGGTGCTGCGCAGTTTGCCGAACTGGAATTCGATTCCTTTGTCGCTCTCGCTGATGGTGCGAGTCCAGCCTGGATATTTGCTGGCAATCGTATCCTTGGCATCCCATTGATTGAGCAACTCGCCCTGCCAGTTGAGGTTGAGGGTGAGCGGTGCATCGGTCTGATTGATGAGTCGGGTGCGGATAAGGGCGGTGCGGGCATCGCCATAACGCAGCTCCAGCTCCAGCGTAAAGGGCTCGAACTCGAAGCGTTGCACCAGCGCACCGGGAATGGCGTACACCTCCTGCTTGCGGGCGCTGGTGAGCGGGAACGGGCGGCCGCTCGCATCGCTCAGGGTGAGCTTGTCCAGCTCGCTGGCAAAGAAGAGGCTGTACTCCTCGGAGATGACCATGGGGCCGGTAAAGCCCCCCCACTCCTTGTCGCTGGCAGGCAGCAGGAAACCGTGCCATGCCCCCAGATCGAGCAGCGGGTTGTATTTGAGGTTGGAGTAGCTGTCAAAGTCGCGGAATTGGGTCGGTGTTCCCCGACGGTCGATCACGTCCTTGTACTGGATGGCCTGCTCCGGTTTGGCGACTGTGCTGCTCTCTGTCTGGTTATCGTTGCAGGCGGTCAGTCCGAACAGGGCGGTGCCGAGGGCTACCGAGAGTAAAGTTTTACGAAACATTTCTCGCTCCAATTCCGTTTATGTAGGTTAAAAGGAAGATTTTTTACGCTTATTTTTAGTGAAAAGGTGTTCGGTAGCCATTGTATGGCAAGGGGAAAGGGAGCGTTGGCGCGAGATCACACTCTGAAGAGGCGGCAATGTGAGCGGGATCACCGGGTTACATCAGGTTACATAAGATTGGATTTAAGTAATATTTTACTTGCCGTTGCTCGCCAATCTGGCAGGGCAGGTGTGCAGGTATTGGTGGGGCGTCAGGCCGAACTCCTGTTTGAAGCGGGCGGCAAAGCGGCTGGGGGAGTCATAACCGCAGGCGAGGGCAACCTCCAGCGGGGTCAGGCCCTGTTGCAACAGGTTGAGGGCGTGGCTCATGCGTACCTGAGCCAGCAACTGGCGAAAGCTGCGACCTTCGGCTGCCAGCTTGCGCACCATGGAGGCGCGGCTCATGGAGAAGTGGGGGGCCACTGCCTCCAGGGTGTGGTCGATGCCGGGTTCCACCGCCAGGTAGCGTGCCAGCCGCTCTGCGAGGGTCATGGTGCTGGCGGGAAAGAGCAACCCGAGGGCGTTGGCGGCCCGCAGCTCGGCATAGAAGCCGCGCAGCAGTTCGGCCTGGGTCGCCTCGCTCAGTCCCCGTTCGGCCATGGTGCTGATGAGCTCAAAGCAGAAGGCGAGCCCGGGGGTGACCTTGACGGCGGGTTCCTCCAGGTCGGCGTGGGAAGGGGCTGACTCGGCCAGCCATTCTGGTGGCGGCGGAGTGAGCAGCGTGATGGCGTGGGAGCGAAACTTGCCCTGCTCCGGCTGATTGACGAAGGTGAGCTGGTGGCCTGCCGGGATCAGCAGCCACCGCTCCCTGTCAAACGACAGACGTCGCTCGCGCCACCATAGTTGCTTGCTCCCCTGGGTGACCCATATAAGGGTCGGGGCATAGATGAGCACCCGGTGCAGGGGCTGCTGGCGGATCCCGAGATAGTGGCTCTGTTGCAGCAGGGGAGTGCTCATCCGGTTGGCTCCTAGGGGGTGACGAAGGTGGCGGTCAGGGTGGCTTTGCCGAGCGCCATGCTGTTGAGCATGTAGCCTACCATAGCCGGCGGGGTATCAGCCTTTACCTCGAGATCATGGGGCAGGGCCCAGGCGGTGAACTGATAGCGGTGCATGCCGTGACCAGCGGGCGGGCAGGGGCCGCCATAACCCTGGCTGCCAAAGTCGGTGCGGATCTCCAATCCCTGCTTGAGCTTGCCGGAGGCATTGCTGGCCAGTTCGCTCTGGGTGGCAGGCAGGTTAACCACCAGCCAGTGCCACCAACCGCTGCCGGTGGGGGCATCTGGGTCATAGGCGGTGATGGCAACACTCTTGGTGCCTGCCGGCAGATCCTGCCAACTCAGCTGGGGCGAGTGGTTGTCGCCGCTGCAGCCAAAGCCGTTGAAGCTGAACTGTTTGTCCATCAACTGGCCTTCGTGAATGTCCGTGCTCTTTAGGGTCATGGCAAAGGCTGGCATGGCCGTCAGGCAGAGCAGTGGCAACAGGGCACTCTGTTTGAGCAATTTCATCGGGTGACTCCTCGTGTGGTAACGGGTTCACTTTAGCGAGAGCAGGGCAGAATAATATTGCAGAACGGCTCAATGTGAGGTCGATTGTTGAGTTAATTGAGCCTTTGGGTGGTTTTTATGGCGATAAGGTAAATAGCAGCCATAAAAAAACCGGCATCAGGGATGCCGGTTTTTTGTTTGACGATAAGAGGTGCGGCTTAGCGCAGGATCATCTCGTCACGGCCCGGGCCGACGGAAACCATCGGAACCGGTACGCCGAGCAGCTCTTCGATACGCAGCACGTACTGCTGGGCAGCGCGCGGCAGCTCTTCGAAGGTGCGGCAACCGGTGATGTCTTCGCTCCAGCTTTCCATCTGCTCGTAAACCGGCTTCAGGGCTGCAGTTTGCGGCCAAATCGGGTTCTCGGTGTGGGCACCTTCGTAGGCCACGCAGATCTTCAGATCCGGCAGACCGGTCAGGCAGTCCAGCTTGGTCAGGGCCACTTCGGTGGCGGCTTGCAGCTCGACACCGTTCTTGGTGGCGACAGCGTCGAAGTAGCCGACATCACGAGGACGGCCAGTGGTAGCGCCGAACTCGTTGGTGATCTTGCGGAACTCGTCCTGGTTCTCCATGGCGGTCAGCAGGGTGCCGGTACCGACAGAGGAGCTGAATGCCTTGGCCACAGCGATGACGCGCTCCGGACGCAGACCCGGCAGACCGCCACCGATACCGGCGTAGGCGCCAGATACGTGGGAGGAGGTCACCCAGGGGTATTCGCCGTAGATCAGGTCACGGCCAGCGCCCAGCTGGGCTTCGAACAGCAGGGTCTTGCCTTCAGCCTGCAGCGCTTTGAGCGGCATGCTGACGTTGCACACTGCGTCGATCCAGGGTGCAGAGACTTCCAGCAGCCAGTCGGCCATCTCCTGGGCAGTCTGGGTGAATTCGAAGGAGGGGTAGATAGCCTTCATCTGCGGCAGTTTCCAGTCCAGCATGAACTGGATGCGCTCGACCAGCACGTCCGGCTGTTTCAGCCAGCCAACCAGGATTGCTTTCTTCATCACGCGATCGCCGTAGGCAGGGGCGATGCCCTGACGGGTGGAGCCATAGGCGCCGTCACCCAGACGTTGCTCTTCCAGGGTATCTTCCAGTGCGTGCAGCGGCAGGCAGAGAGTTGCGCGGTCAGAGATGGCCAGCTTCGGAGTCACGCCGGAGGCTTTGACTTCCTCGAGCTCGACGGTCAGTTTCTCGGGGCTGATCACCATGCCCGGGCCGAGGACAACCAGGCAATCCGGGTTGAATACGCCACTCGGAACCTGGTGCAGCTTGAAGGTGCCAAGGTCGTTGACCACGGTGTGGCCAGCGTTGTTGCCGCCCTGGAAGCGAATGCTGGCGCCAGCTTGACCTGCCAGATAATCCACGATGCGGCCTTTGCCTTCATCACCCCAGTTAGCACCTACGACTACGATAGACGACATGACTCTTTCTCCTAAGACGTTAGGCGTCCATCCTAGGAGCCTGATGCGGATTAGAAAAATTAATTATCTTTATAATTCCGATAAGAGAATCATATAATTATGGCCAATTTAGCGGCAAACCGTCCGATTTTGCCTGGCAAGCCCCGCACATTGCGGGTTGAGGGACTCTTATGCTGGATATTCACTGGTTGCAAACCTTTGTCACCCTGGCCCGATTGCAACATTTTGGCCAGACAGCCACCGAGCTGCACATGACCCAGCCCAATGTCAGCCTGCATATCAAGCGGCTGGAGCAGGCGACCCGGGTGCGGCTGATCGAGCGCAGCCCGTTTCGCCTGACGCAGGCGGGGGAGCGGCTGCTGCAAAGCGCCGAGCGCACCATTGCCGAGTTGCAGCTCTGCCAGTCCGATCTCAATGCCCTCAACCAGCTGAGTCAGGGGACGCTGGCCATCGCCGCCAGCGACATCATCTCCCGCCTGCTGCTGATCCAGCCGTTCCAGCGCTTCAAACGGGAGTTTCCCGGCATCGACCTCACCCTGTTCAACACCACTTCGGATCAGGCGGCCGAGCTGGTCAAGGCGGGCAAGGCGGATCTGGGTTTTGTCATGGCGCAAAAGCGCAGCGATCCGCTCTTCTATACCGAGCTGCAACAGGTGACCTGGTGCGCCCTGGGCCACGGCCTTGCCCGCTGGCAGGCGCGGGCGGTGGCGGGAGAGAGCGATCCCCTTGATGAGCCGACCCTGATCCTGCTCGGTCACGACACCCGCACCCGGGCGCTGATCGACCCGTCCCTGCCGCTGCTGGCCTTGCCCCCCTGCCGCATCATGGAGGTAGGCAGCGTCGACGCCCAGCTCGATTGGGCCGAGGCGGGCTTTGGTGTCGCCATCGTGCCGGACTTCTCCCTGCATCCGCGCCTCAACCTCACCGCGCCGGTCACCAGCCTCGGCGACTTTCCCGGTACCAGTCTGGGTTATGTGGTGCGCCAGAATCAGGTGTTGTCGCGGGCCATCAAGCAGTTGCTGCACTGGGTGGAGGAGGAGATCCAGAAGCCCAACCCCTATCTGACCCGGGTGATGGAGCCGTAGCTGAGCGGCAAGGTGAGCAGGCCTATCGGGGTGACTGCGCCGCCATCAATTGCGTCACTATCGAACGCGCGTAAACAATCAGGGCAGCCGAGGCTGCCCTGATGCATTTGTGGGAGCTGACTACTCAGGGTTGCAGCTGTGTGGCTGCGCTGGTAGCAGGGGAGGGAGGCGTGTCGGTTTTATCCTGCGGTGGGGTTTTGCCAGCAACCGCGCTGCTGGCAGGCTGGATTGCCTGCTCTTGCGGCGCAGTGGCTGCAGAGGCGCTTTGTGGCCATTGAGTCGACACGGCAGCCGATGGTGATGGAACCGTTGACGCTGCGGCAGAAGGGGCCACGCTCTCATCCTCTGTGGTTGGCACCATGAGCTCGGGGGTGACCTCGAGGGCCTCTTCGGGCAAGGAATTAACCTCTGTGGCTTCTGTTGCCACTGCGGCATTGCTGGTGGCGGTCGCGTCAGAGGGCGCTTCAAGGGGGGCAGTCGTCCCATCGGCGGCACTCACCTGCTCTGCCGTTGGTGCCGCCTCCGAGGTCGATGGTGCTGGTGTTAACGGCTCTGGTGTCAGCTGTTCCACAGTTAACTGTTCGGGGGTCAGTGGCAAAGGGGCTGGCGGTTGATCTGACATCCCCGCATGGAGGGGGAGCTCGGTTTGCGCCTGCAACTGCTCGGGGGTCACCTTGCTCAGGGCCGGATGCAACCGGCTGAACTGCTTGAACCGGGCCAGCAGGGTATCGCGCACGGTACGGACGATGGGGTCCGGCAGGCTGGCCAGCGCCACCAGTTCGGCACTCATTCCGATATTGTTGATGGCGGTGGTCTGCCCCGGATAGAGGTTGGCGGCGATGCGGCTGCGCTGGTAGTAGGGGTGTTTCTTGAGCAGCGTGTCGATCTGCTCCCCTTCGATAGGGATGAGGCGCACTTTGCAGCGGCTGAGCAGATCGCCGACTGCCAGACTGGGGTGACCGGCTACCACAAAAGCGGCATCCAGCGAGCCATCGCAGAGCCCTTCCAGCGGTTCGCTCTCCGACTTGAGCTGATAGGCAGCAAACTGCCCGGGTTGCCATCCCATAGCTGCCATCAGGGCCTGGCTGGTGATCTGCTCACCGGCGCCATTGTTGCCCGGGTAGACCCGTTTCCCTTCGATATCTGCCAGGGTGGTGATGCCGCTGTCGGGGGCGGCCAGCAGGGTCAGCGACTCCTGATAGAGGCGAAACAGGCTGCGCAGCTCATTGTTGGCTCCCTGCCCGCTGAAGGGACCGGTGCCGTGCAGGGCGTGGTGCAGTACATCGGACTGCACCAGCGCCAGCTGCACGTCCCCTTTGCCGAGCGCCTTGAGGTTGGCCATCGAGCCGCGGGTGCTCTGCACGGTGCAGCTGTCCCCATGGAGGGCATGGTCGGCATTGAGCACCCGGCAGATGGCGCCACCGGTCGGGTAGTAGACCCCGTTGAGCGGTCCCGTTCCGATAGTCAGCGCCTGGCTGCCAAAAGGGAGCAGCGCAGAGAGTGCACAGAGGGGGAGCAGAAGGTGATGCAAGATCCGTAGAGACATAATTGACCGTTGACTGAGTTGACCGCTGGCTGATGACACAGGGTAAAAGGGATGGGGCTTGCCCATCCCGTTGCTGGGCTGATCAGGGCTTGCTGTGGTTGAGGATTGCCCGCTCCATCCGCGCCAGCGCGTCGGTCAGTCGTGCCCTGGTGCAGCCGAAGTTGAGCCGCACAAACTGACCGTCGCCAAACTGGGCGCCGGGGGAGAGACCAACGCCGGCCTGCTCGAAGAAGGCGATGGGATCGGCAAGGCCAAGGGCGCATACATCGATCCAGGCCAGATACGTTGCCTGATGGTTGGCCAGCTTGACGCCGGGCCAGCGAGCCACCGCCTGCTGGATCAGGGCCAGATTGGCCGCCAGATAGTCGAGTTGCTCGGTCAGCCACTGTTCGCCGCCCTCGTAGGCTGCTTCGGCGGCGACAAAGCCCAGCAGGTTGACGTCGGCGCTGATGCCGCGCATTGCCTGCTGCAGCCTGAAGCGCAGACGGGCGTTGGGGATAATGGCGAAGGAGCAGCAGAGACCGGCGATATTGAAGGTTTTGCTCGGAGCCATCATCACTGCACAGCGCTCGGCCGCTTCCGGACTGAGGGCGCCGTAGGGAATGTGGCGGGCGTTTTTATCCAGCAGCAGATCGCAGTGGATTTCATCGGAGCAGATCACCAGATTGTGGCGCGCGGCGATGGCATCGATGGCCAGCAGTTCGTCACGGGTGAAGATGGTGCCGCCCGGGTTGTGGGGGTTGCAGAGCAGCAGCAGATCTGCGGCGGGGGCCTGACGCTCCAGCTCTTCAAGATCCAGCACCCAGCGACCCGCTTCCTCAATCATCGGCACGGTGAGCAGGGGACGATCATTGAAGCCCGGCGCCTGCAGGAAGGGGTAATAGACCGGCTTGGGGGTGATGATGCCGCGACCATGCTGGCTCCAGGCCTTGCAGGCGAGGTTGAGCCCCGGCACCACGCCTGGCAGGAATACCAGCCATTCGGGCTCGATAGTCCAGCCATAGCGGGTCGCCATCCGTTCGATAATGAGTTCGATCAGTCGCGGCGAGGGGCGTGAATAGCCGAAAATGCCGTGGGCGACCCGTTTGGTCAACGCCTCGATCACGGATGGGGGGGAGACAAAGTCGGTATCGGCAACCCACATGGGCAGCACATCCTGACCCTTGTACTTGTCCCATTTCAGGCTCATGGTGCCACTGCGGTCTACTTCCTGATCAAAATCAAACATGCGAACTCCTTGTGCTGGCAGGATGGGCTTTCACTCTACGGGGTCGCGGCCTCCCTCGCAAGGCGCACACCTGCTTATGCCATCCTTGAGCCCGCTCTTGATAGTGACATAAGATAGGCGCCGAATTTTCATACGGCTGCCGCCCGTTAGCCCGTATCGTCCTTCCAATCAGTGGTAACCCTATGAGCTTGTCGATAGCGGCGGTCAAACGCCCGGATCCCGTCTCTCTTTCATTTCTTGCCGTGACTTTTATGACCGGCGTCGCGGTGGCATTGCAGGTGCCTACCTTAAGTCTGTTTCTGGCCGAAGAGGTGCAGGTGCGCCCCTTTCTGGTCGGGCTCTTCTATACCATCAACGCCGTGGTGGGCATTCTGGTCAGTCAGTGGCTGGGCCACCGCTCCGACAACAAGGGGGATCGCAAGCGACTGATCCTGCGCTGCTGCTTTGCCGGGGTGGCGCTCTCCTTGTTGTTTGCCTGGAACCGCAACTACTGGCTGTTGGCGAGTCTGGGGGTGATGCTGGCGGCGCTGGCGGCCACGGCCAGCCCCCAGCTGTTTGCGCTGGCGCGGGAGTACTCCGACAGCCGCAACCGGCGGGCGGACATGTTCAGCTCGGTGATGCGGGCCCAGTTTTCGCTGGCCTGGGTCATAGGCCCACCCATCGCCTTCGCGCTGGCCATCGGCTACGGTTTTGAGCTGATGTACCTGGCCTCGGCACTCGCCTACCTGCTCTGTGCCCTGGTGGTGTGGCGCTGGTTGCCCTCGCTGCCACTACCCAAGCTGGCTGAAGAGAGCGAGCGGGTCAGCAGCTGGCGGGATCCGGCGGTGCGGGCGCTCTTTATCGCCTCCACCCTGATGTGGACCTGCAACAGCATGTACCTCATTAATATGCCGCTCTACATCACCCGGGAACTGGGGATGGATGAGAAGCTTGCCGGTATCCTGATGGGCACGGCAGCGGCGCTGGAGATCCCCTTCATGCTGCTGGCGGGTTACTACACGGCGCGCTTTGGCAAGCGCCCCATGATGTTGCTGGCGGTGCTGGCTGGCGCGGCTTTTTACACCGGACTGGTGACCCTCACCGACCAATACGCCCTGATCGCCTTGCAGCTGTTCAACGCCATCTTCATCGGTATCGTGGCGGGGATCGGCATGTCTTACTTTCAGGATCTGATGCCGGGGCGAGCCGGGGTGGCGACCACCCTGTTTGCCAACAGCATCCGCACCGGCTCCATCATGGCGGGGGCCATCGCCGGTGTGGTGGCGGAGGTGTGGAGTTTCCACGGGGTCTTTATGGTGGCGTTGGGATTGGCACTGGTAGCACTGGCCGCCAGCTGGCGGGTGCCCAACGTCTGACGGGGGATCTGGCTGTTATTTATCGTGCTGGGACTGGGCGTGCGGGAGCGGCGCTGATTCGCCCTGATACTCGTTACGCAGGCAGCGCAGCAGCAGCTCGGTCGCGGGGCCGAGGGATTCGGGGGAGAGGGTCAGCAGATAGGTGTAGAGGTGGCGCTCGTTGCCGCTTTCCAGAACCAGCTGTATGAGCGAACCTTCCGCCAGCTCCCGCTCCACCAGATGGCGCGGCAGCCAGGCATAGCCGAGGCCGAGGCGCAGCATGGCGAGCACTTCGTGGTAGTGGGTCGCCTTCCAGCCGGTATCATCCGCATCGTTCCAGTCCACCGAGCGGTGAATGGGGGGGTGAAGGCTGATCTGGTTGTGGCTGGTCAATACATCGTTGCGGATCGCCCCCTCCTCCTGTGCCAGCGGATGACTGGCGGCGCAGAGGGGCAGCAGGCACACCTCGTCCAGCAACAGGCCGGTGCGATCGCCGGGCAGGTGCTCGGAGAGCATCAGATCCCCCGGTTGCAGGGCGTTGAAGTGGCAGTGAATGCGTTCGTGCAGGTTGACCCGGCAACCCCGACTGCGAGGATAGAAGCTGGCCAGCGCCCGATAGAGGCGATCCCTTGGCTGCAGCGCCGAGACATAGAGGTTGATCTGCGGCTCCCACTGCCGCTCCAGGTTGTTGGCCAGATTCTCCAGCTCTTCCACCTGCTGGCTCAACTGACGGGCCCGCTTGAGGAAGATCTCGCCCGCCGGTGTCAGCACTGCCTTGCGGCCGCGCACCTCCAGCAAGGGCACCCCCAGACTCTGCTGCAACTTCGCAACCGCATGATTGAGGGAGGACTGGCTCTTGTTCAGCGCCTCGGCCGCCTGGGCGTAGCCGCCGCAGTCGACCACCGCCTGAAAGATCCGCCATTGCTCAAACGTGCTCTTGGGACGAAACATAGTTCAACCTGATTGGAGATAGGATGGTCAGTGGTTCGAACAGGGAGCCTGTGCCCCCTATTCAATTTAACCCTTGCCGCACAACACTCTGGGTATTTTATTGATTTATTTGGGCTGATACGCCTGTTTATTTTGGCTGAGCCACAAAGGTCTGGCCGGTTTTGCCGCGGCTGTCCGACCCCATCAGGTAGAGGTAGAGCGGCATCAGGTCGGCCGGGGTCTTGAGGTTCATGGGATCTTCCGCCGGGAAGGCGCTGGCGCGCATCTTGGTGCGGGTACCGCCCGGATTGAGGGTGTTGACCCGCACGCCTGTGTTCTCCAGCTCGTCGGCCAGCACTTCCATCATCCCCTCGATGGCAAATTTGGAGATGGCATAGGTGCCCCAGTAGGCGCGCCCTTTGCGTCCCACGCTGGAGGAGGTGTAGACGATGGAGGCATCGCCCTGCGCCTTGGCGGTCTGGCGCAGCAGCGGCAGCAGTGCCTGGGTCAGCAGGAATTCCGATTTGACGTTGACCTGCATCACCTCGTCCCACTCCTTCTCCTGAATATGTTCAAACGGAGAGAGGGTACCGAGCAGACCGGCGTTGAACAGCACGCCGTCGAGGCGGCCAAACTGCTGGGCGAAGGTTTCGGCCATGCCGCGGTAGTGGGCGGCGGTGGCCCCTTTCAGATCCACCGGCACGATGGCGGGCAGCGGATAACCGGCCGCTTCAATCTGGTCATACACGGCTTCGAGTTTGGCGCTGGTGCGGCCGAGCAGGATCACGGTGGCACCGTGGGCGGCGTAGGTGAGGGCGGCTTCGCGGCCGATCCCGTCGCCGGCACCGGTGACCAGAATGACTTTATCCTTGAGCAGATCGCGGGGTGCCTGATAATCGAGCATGACAACTCCTGTTAACAAATTCCGGCCATAAGTGCATGGCAATCGGCGCCAAGTGTACTGATCCGCGCGCCTGTTTGACCAGCCAGCGGCAAGAAAAATGTGAAGAAAATAGAGAGGTTGTGATGCTCTGGTTGGTTTTTCCGGGCACTGGCTGCGATTTTTTGCGCGCATTCACCAAACTCCCTAGAATGTGACGAAAACCGATCCATTCTGGAGTCCATCGTGACATTTCTGACCGAATATGGCCTGTTTCTGGCCAAGACAGTGACCTTTCTGCTGGCCATCGGCGCCATCATCCTGATGATCGTCAGCACTCGCCAGCCGAAAGCGCGCAAGGGTGAGCTGGTGGTGACCGATCTCTCGAGCGAGCTGGAACAGGGGCAATTTGCCCTCAAGAGTGCGCTGGCCAGCAAGGCTGAGCGCAAGGTGATGGAAAAGCAGCAGAAGGAAGAGCAGAAAAAACGCACCAAGGCCGGTGATGAGCGAAGCCGCCTGTTCGTGCTCGATTTCAACGGCAGCATGGATGCCAAAGAGGTGGCCTCCCTGCGCGAGGAGGTGAGCGCGGTGATTGGCGTCGCCCAGCCCGGCGACGAGGTGCTGCTGCGGCTCGAATCCGGTGGTGGCGTAGTGCATGGTTACGGCTTGGCCGCTTCCCAGCTGCAGCGGCTGCGCGATCGTGACATCAAGCTCACCGTGGCTATCGACAAGGTGGCGGCGAGTGGCGGCTACATGATGGCCTGCGTGGCGGACAAGATCCTGGCTGCCCCCTTTGCCATCGTCGGCTCCATCGGGGTGATCGCCCAGATGCCGAACTTCAACAAGTTGTTGAAAAAGCACGATATCGAATTCGAGATGCACACCGCCGGTCAATACAAGCGCACCATCACCATGTTCGGCGAGAACGACGATCTGGGGCGCGAGAAGTTTCGCGAGGAGCTGGCGGCGATCCACGAGCGCTTCAAGGCCTTTGTGGCCGAGCACCGTCCGCAACTCGATATCGATCGGGTCACGACCGGTGAGCACTGGCTGGCGAGTCAGGCCAAGGGGCTGGGGCTGGTGGATACCCTCTGCACCAGCGATGACTACCTGCTGGCGCAGGCCAGCCACCACAAGGTGATCGGCATCAGCTATCGCAAGCCAAAAAGCCTGACCCAGAAGCTGGGGCAGCAGGGCGCGCAGGCGCTCGAGGCAGGACTTGGGCGGCTGTGGCAGCAGAGCCCCTGGCGCTAAGCCTGGCCCTCTGGCGTTAGCCAGAGGGAAATCCCGCGATAAAAAGGCCAGCCGATGCCCATCGGCTGGCCTTTTTGCATCCGGTTGCACCTTGCGGGTGAGCAAAGGTTGTTTCTATTGAGGCCCTCTGTTACAACTGAATGCTTTCCCCGTTTATGACAGGATCTTGTGGTAAGAACTGCGGGGCATGGAGCATAGCGATGTCATGGAGCACCTTCAGGCAATTTACCCCGTTGGTCTGGATCGTCATTCTGGGCACCTTCATGGTGCGCACCAGCTACTACATGGTGTGGCCCTTCCTCTCCATTCTGCTCTATCGGGAGTATGACCTTTCGGCCACCTTCATCGGCCTGTTGCTGGGTGGCTCGATGGCCCTCTCTACCCTGGTCAGTTTCTACGGCGGCTGGCTCTCTGATCGCTTCGGGCGGCGCAGCATACTGCTGGCCGGTTGTCTGGTGGCGATGATCTGTTTCGGTCTGCTCGGTTTCTCCCATGCGGTGTTCTGGCTCGGGATAGGGGTGATGGGCAGCGGCCTCTCGTCGGGGCTCATCGATGCCCCCGGCAAGGCGCTGATGGCCGACAGTCTGGCCTCGGCCAAGGCGCGGGAGCTGGCACTGCACCTGCGCTATTTTCTGCTCAACCTGGGGGCGGCGCTGGGGCCGCTGCTCGGGGTGACCCTCGGGATCAACGCCCAGCAGGAGACCTTCCTGTTTCTGGTGGTGAGCTATTTGCTGCTGGCGCTGGCCTTTGGCTGGGGCTTTCGCCGGGCTGGCAGCACAGGCAAGCCGGGGACTGCCGGGCCCGGCTTGCGGGATGCAATCAAGGTGTTGCTGGCGGATCGCGCCTTCCTGTTGCTGGTGATGGCCAATCTCCTGATGGTGCTGGTCTACTCCCAGTTTCACTCACCGCTGGTGCAGTACCTGACCCGGGCCGGTATGCCGCAGGTGGCCGAGCTGGTTGCTCTGCTGGTGGCGACCAATGCCCTGACCGTGGTGCTGCTGCAGTTTCCGCTGCTGCGCTTGTTGTCACGCTGGCCGGTGCGGGTACGGCTTCATATCGGCATGGCGCTCTTTCTGGCGGCCCAGCTGCTCTTCGCGCTGGGGGACCCGATGGTGCGCAGCCACTGGTTTGGCGCTGTTCTGCTGCTCAGCATCGGCGAGACCATCCTGTTCCCCCTGCTCAACGTGCTGATCGATCAGATGGCCCCCGCTCATCTCAAGGGGAGCTACTTTGGTGCCAGCGCACTGGCCGGGTTGGGAGGGGCCGCCGGCGCGCTGCTGGGAGGCTGGATCCTCGAACAGTGGAGCGGTCAGCTGCTCTATGTGCTGATGGCGCTGCTCTGTGTGGTCACTCTTTCGTTGTATGAGTCGGGTGCTCGTTATAGCGCTCGACACAAGGAGGGGGTTGGCAAGGCGGTATGACGCCCGAGCTACCTGTGATGTTCCTACTTGAGTGCTAAATATCAGCCTGAAATCCCTCTAACGGGATGAAAGGCAGTCAACAAGGCCACGCTGGCTGACCTTGTGTATTGAGATGTTTCGGAGGAAAACGCCGTTCAGCTGGTCCGGCGCGGATAGTGGTTGCCTCGATGGAGTCCTCTGTTGCAACTCCCCTTTTTGCCACTGATTATTTGACCCACGCGCCACGGAGTCTTGCTATGCCATGGAATACCCTCAGGCAATTTCCCCTGCTGGTCTGGATCGTCATTCTGGGCACCTTTATGGTGCGTACCAGTTTTTTCATGGTCTGGCCTTTCCTCTCCATCCTGCTGTATCGGGAGTATGACCTCTCCGCTTCCGGCATCGGGATGTTGCTAGGTGGCGCGGCAGTGCTTTCCAATCTGATCGGCTTCGACGTGGGGTGGCTTTCCGACAAGATTGGCCGCGGCGCCATTTTGCTGCTGGGCTGTACGGTGTCGTGTGGAGCCTACCTGCTGCTTGGTTTTGGCCACTCTCTTTGGCTGATCGCACTGGGGGTGTTTGGCTCAGGGCTTTCCTATGCCTTTATCGATACCCCGGGCAAGGCGCTGATGGGCGATCAGCTGCCCCAGAAAGCGCAGCGAGAGCTGGCTCAACACCTGCGCTACTTCCTGCTCAATGTGGGGGCAGGGGTGGGGCCCTTGATTGGCGTGATGTTTGGGCTGGGGGCGCGGCAGGAGACCTTCTTGGTGACCGCGGTGAGCTACGGCTTGCTGGGGCTTGCATTTTTGTTCGGGTTTCGTCGTGCTTGCGCCAGTCAGCCTGCTGCCGGGCTCACGCTGGGGACCATGCTCAGGGTGTTGGCACAGGATCGGGCCTTTATGCTGTTTATCCTCGCTAACTTGCTGATGATGCTGGTCTATGCCCAGGTGGAGTCGCCGCTTATTCAATATTTGACCCGGGCCGGTGCACCTGAGGTCGAGACCCTGGTGGCGTTGCTGGTGGCGACCAATGCGGTCACCATCATCACCCTGCAGTTTCCGCTGTTACATGTGACCCGGCGCTGGCGGGTGAGTCTGCGGTTACGGTTCTCCATTCTGTTGATGGCGGCGGCCCAGGTGCTGTTCGCCCTGTCGAACCCGGCATTGCATTGGCCCTGGTTGATGGCTGTGTTTTTGCTAAGTGTCGGGGAAGCGGTGCTCTTTCCGCTCTTTAACGTGCTGATCGACGAGATGGCGCCCCCTCACCTCAAGGGGAGTTACTTCGGTGCCAGTGCTCTTGCCGGACTTGGCTGGGCGCTTGCCCCCTTGGTGGGGGGCTGGCTGTTGCAAGTATGGGGAGGGCCAGCGCTGTTTGTCGTGATGGCGGGGATCTGTGTGCTGGTGTTCGCCCTGTACGGAGCGGGTAACCGGGAGGCCAGGAGTCTGACCTGCCCGGTGAAGTAACTCAGAAGGTCAGTACTTTGTCGGCAGCCAGGGTCCATTGAGCCAGCATCGCCAGGGTGCCGACCTCAATCCCTTCGATCAGTGGCAGGGCGGTGATGCCCCGGGCATCGGTGCAGGTTTTGCACAGGCGAATGGTGACGCCCTGAGCCAGCAGGATCTCCAGCATTTGGCGCAGGTTGTACCCTTCGGCCGGTGCCTGACCGGCCAGTGCCGCACTCACCGCATCTGACAACAGGAACAGCTTCAGGCTGGCGTCACCCTGTTCGCTCAGGGCGATAGCGAGACGCAGGGCATTGAACAGGGATTCGCTGCCATAGGGGGCGCCATTGGCGATCACCACAATCTGTTGATTCATAAGAGACTCCTGATTCTAAAAAGCGTCATTGTAGAACCAACCGGATGACGATAGCGTGATGTCGCACAACTTCTGTCGCACCTTTTCCCTGCTTGCTTGACCCGTTAGCGAAACACGGTTCTTATGGTCAGTTCGCAAACATGACCGGGTGAATCGAGATGTGGAAAAGTGTAGGAATAGGGTTGCTGCTGTTGGCGGGTCATGCCTATGGCAGTGAAGCTGTCGGCTGCAAGGCTCGTCTGCAGGCCGTCAACGACCAACTGGTGTTTGCCAAAGCTCACAACAATGCCGGACAGATTGCCGGCCTGGAACAGGCCGCGCGCAATATCAAGGCCAACTGCACCGATGAGGGGCTGCTCAAGGAGCAGAAAGAGCGGGTTCACAAGCTGCGTGGCGAGGTGGGCGAACGCCTGCTCGAGTTGTAGGAGGCGAGAGTGAGTGGCAAGCCGGAGAAAATTGCCAAGCAACAGGCCAAGCTGGAGGAGTCCCAGACCAGGATGCTGGAGGCCCAGCGGGAGCTGGACAAGCTGAGTCGATTGATCGGCAAGTGATGGCCAGTTGCTGAACACAGGATCAAAAAAGGCCGATTGCTCGGCCTTTTTTTGTTTTACTGTCGGTGCATCCGCACAAACGTCCCCATCAACTGATCTTCGGTTTCCACATGAGCAGGATTCCGGATGATGCAGTCTGCGAGTTGCAGACGCTGATGCCTGAGTTACTGCCGGTGCATCCGGACGAACTTTTCCATCAGCTGATCTTCGGTTTCCACATGAGCGGGATCCCAGATGATGCAGTCGATAGGGCAGACACTGATACAGGTCGGCTTCTCATAGTGACCGACGCACTCGGTGCAGCGACTTGGGTCGATTTCGTAAATCTCCTCACCCAGGCTGATGGCCTGGTTCGGACACTCGGGATCACACATGTCACAGTTGATGCACTTGTCGGTGATGAGCAGTGCCATCTCAGGCGGCCGAGTGGGGCTGACGGGTATCCTGACGCTCACCGAGGTTGCGCAGCAGGATGCCGTAGTTCACGTCCACTTCCTTCGGCACCGGCACATAGACTACGTGGCCGTTGCCCGGTGCGGTGTCGATGAGTTCGCCCTTGCGGTTCTGCATCTGCTCCAGATTGAAGCTGAGGTTGCCCTGCGGGGTCATCAGCTCCAGGCTGTTGCCCACCAGGAACTTGTTCTTCACCTCGACTTCCACCATGTCACCGTTGCGACCGGTGATCTCGCCGACGAACTGCTGGGTGTCGGAGACGGAGTAACCGTAGTCGTAGTTCTGGTATTCGCTGTGGTTGTGACGGCGCAGGAACCCCTCGGTGTAGCCGCGGTGGGCCAGATTCTCGAGGGTGCCCATCAGGCTGCGATCGAACGGGCGACCTGCCACTGCATCGTCGATCGCCTTGCGATAGACCTGCGCAGTACGGGCGCAGTAGTAGAAGGATTTGGTACGACCTTCGATTTTCAGCGAGTGAACGCCCATCCTGGTCAGTCGCTCGACATGCTCGACGGCGCGCAAGTCCTTGGAGTTCATGATGTAGGTGCCGTGTTCGTCTTCGAACGCGCTCATGTACTCGCCCGGGCGGTTGGACTCTTCCAGCAGCACCAGCGCATCGGTCGGCTTGCCAAGTCCCAGGGTGTTGTCCGGACGCACGGCGATCGGCTCCTGACGGTGGACGATCTGGCCTACCTCATCTTCTTTACCTTCGTGCACCTTGTACTCCCAGCGGCAGGAGTTGGTGCAGGTGCCCTGGTTGGGGTCACGCTTGTTGATGTAGCCAGACAGCAGGCAGCGGCCGGAGTAGGCCATGCACAGTGCCCCGTGGACGAACACTTCCAGCTCCATCTCCGGCACCTGCATGCGGATCTCCTCGATCTCGTCGAGCGACAGTTCTCGGGAGAGGATGACCCGGGTCAGGCCCATCTGATGCCAGAATTTCACCGTGGCCCAGTTGACTGCGTTGGCCTGCACCGAGAGGTGAATGGGCATATCCGGAAAGGCTTCACGCATCATCATGATGAGACCGGGATCGGACATGATCAGCGCATCCGGCTTCATCTCCACCACCGGGCGCATATCGCGGATAAAGGTCTTGAGCTTGGAGTTGTGGGGCTGGATGTTGGCCACCACGTAGAACTGCTTGCCCAGGGCATGGGCTTCGTTGATGCCGAGTTGCAGATTCTCGTGATCAAATTCGTTGTTACGTACCCGCAGGCTGTAGCGGGGCTGGCCGGCATAGACGGCATCGGCACCATAGGCATAGGCGTAACGCATGTTCTTGAGGGAACCTGCGGGGGAGAGCAATTCTGGTTTAAACATGGCTGACTCTTTATGTCTGATTGCAAATCAGGACGACGCCACCTGATGGCATCGTATGGCTTGAGCTGCGGGGGGAGTAGATACTCGGACCGCTACCCGATAACGGCATATCCGGGCTGTACGTTTATAAACAATATGCGCCGGATAAACGGGGTGCGAGATTGTACTCGTCCTCACCGTATCATGCAATTTGGCAGGGGCTGGAGTCGACGTGATCAATGGGGCCTTTCAGGCCAAGCGTGAGAGGGGGGAGGGCATGGCATGGGCATAGCCCTGCTGATAGTCACAGCCGAGCTGGTTGGCGATCTCGATGTGTTGCTGGGTTTCAATCCCTTCGCACACCACCTTCATTCCGAGCCGCTGCAAGTACTCTACCAGGCCGGTTAGCATCCGTAGGGCATGGCTACTCTTGGTTGCTTGCAGCAACAGGGAGCGGTCCAGCTTGATGATCTCGTAAGGCATCGCCAGCATGCGCTGGAAGTTGCACTCCAGGGCGCCAAAGTCATCGCACGCGATATGGGCACCGTGGCTACGCAGCACCTCGATCAGGGCCAACGCCTTGCGCTGTAGCGGGGCGTACTCCACTACTTCGAACCATATGTCGATCCCCACCTTGCGCGCCTGCATCAGCACCAGTAATAACAGGTTCTGATAGGTGGGGCTGTTCAGTGCCGGGTTGAGATTGATGGAGAGGAAACAGGGACCGTTTTTCGCCAGAGTCGGTAGATCACGCATGATGGCTCTAAGCATGACGATGTCCAGATGTAGAGACTGCTCCTCACTGAGGGACGCAAAGTCGATGCCATGATAGTTCTGCCGGGCAGGCTCCCAGCGTCTGGCCAGTACCTCGTAACCCTTGACCTGATGATCCTGGCCAATGATTGGCTGATAAAAGGGCATGGCAAGATCGGCTACTGCGATGCTTGCCATGTCACTTATTGGGTACTCTTCTCGAAATGCAAACACGGCACTCACCTGTTGACTGATAAGGGGTGCGGATAATACAGCAGAGATGCGTGAGAAAGCCTGTAGGAATTGTCTGATATGTCGGCGGTGTTTTTTGAAGTCAATATCAGAATATTCTGATTAACAGTGGTTCATGTGACTCGTAAAGTAGTGTCATCGATATCCTTTCGGGTGGTTTGCAAAAATATATAAATTTCCACAACGTAGGGAAAATAAAAATCTCGCAGCAGTTTTTTGGATAAAAATTTATGAGGAAGTTCATTTCAATTCTTTTCTGCTTAATATGTGGAAATGTTTTTGCATCAGCTGAAATAAGTATTGGCACGCTCTATGATTACATGTCAGGACAACAGAGCACCTATTTGAAACGGGTTCGTAATCAGGGTGATGCAACAGCCTTTGTAAAGGTGGCCATCCATGAAATCACCTATGACAGTGATGGTATGCCACAGGAGTCGCCGGAGCTGACAGAAGGTAATCGAGCACTGGTTGCAAGTCCTTCCAGGCTCATTATTCCGGCAAGTGGTGTGCAGGCAACCCGTTTTCTGTTTATGGGAGATCGCGATAAAGAGCGCTACTTCAGGGTTCGGTTTATTCCTGTGTTGCCCAGAGCAGAAGACAGCTTTGATATTGATGCCGGTGCTATTCAGAAAGAACAACAACAGGTCTCCGCTGGTGTAAATATATTGACCGGATTCGGCTCAATCCTGTTCGTGATGCCAAGAAAAAGTCACTTTGATACCCAAATTATTGAAGATGAGAAGATGACCACCATCATCAATAAAGGCAACACAACACTCATACTGGATTTTTTTGAAGAATGTAATGAACGGAAAACAAATTGTTCCAGCCCGACCAAGATTCATCTGCTGCCAAATATGAAAAAGCAGTTGATGAAGAAGAGCGATCGCCTCTATCGATTTGTGCTGATAGAGGGCGACAAGAGTAGAAACATGGTGATTGGTCACTGATGTTTCTTATATCCGAGAGAGGAGAGAGTAATGAAAGTATGGATAGCTGCGCCCCTGGCCATGCTGGTGTCGGCCAATCTGATGGCTGCCGAACGTGTCGAGCATCAGGTCACCGTGACCGCCCAGATCCCGACCGAAGCTTTCTATGTGCAGCCGACCGGCGGGGACAACTGGATGAGCACCCCGCAGAAGCTGGCCTACAACCCTTATACCAAGAAGCTGGACAAGCTGAGCAAACAGCTGGATGCCAAGAGCACGATCGGCGCCATCACTGGCTACCTGACCAACCCGGCCGTGATGGCCAGCGGCAACGACAACATTCCCCTGACCGTTAAGGTGGGTGGTGTCGCCCTGTCGACCACCTCCGTTGAAGTAATGAAGGCTGATGATGCCAAGACCGGCAAGTTGTTGGGGCTGGAAGTGATCCCGGTGGATGCCCCGGTCACTGGCTACAAGCCAGGCAACTACCAGGGGGTAGTGAACATGATATTTGAATCGGAAGCCCCTAAAGGCGGCGCATAAGCCGATTGATGGAGGCTCCCTGTATCGGGGGAGCCTTTTTGTCTGTGCTTAGAAGAGCGAGATAGGTCGTGTCGTATTTCTCTTTCCTGTTGATCCTGGTTGCATTGTGTGTACCGGCCTGGGCTACGGGGGGGCATGTTGCACAACCCCTTGACCTGCTACAACAAGCAGAAGATTTGCCTGATGGTTTTGCCGACTACTTCTTCGGCGTCCCGCTGACGGTGCGCATCCTGGTGGATGGGCAACTGTTGGGGGAAGGCGAGATAGTGCTGGGCAAAGACACCAGTGTACAACTACTGGCTCTGACCGACGGCCACGAGAGCGAGTTGGAAGAACGGGACCGCCAGCGCTGGAGCAAGGTGTTGACGGCATCCCATCGACTGGGCCCATGTCAGAATCAGTGTACCGACGAAGTGCTGGCGCTGGAGTACAGCCTGGAGAACTCCCAGTTGTCGGTGCTGACGGCCGGTGCCGAGAAGGGGCAGCCGCTGACCCGTTATCACAACCTGCCCAGCGGGGGCAGCTATGGCGCCCTGTTGCGCCACCAGTTGAACCTGATCCAGGGGGAAGGGGAGCAGCGCAGTGGCCGTTACAACCTGATGGCACAGGGCAGCATAGGACAGTGGACTCCGCTGCTGGAGGGAGAAGTGAGCCAGTCTGGCAGCGGGCAGGCGGCTCAGCATCATGTGCAGCAACTTTATGCCGAACACGAAGGTACAGGACATTTCTATCGGCTGGGCTACTTCTCGCCCTATGCCCAGGGGCTGGTGCGTCAGCCCGCCCTGTTTGGCGGCGGCACTCCGACCGTGCTGGGGGTCATGCTGGGTGACTCCGACACCCTGTTGATAGAGCAGGGCCAAGTCAGTACCACACCTGTCTATGTCACCCCGAGCCGACCCGGCATGGTCGAGATCTATCGAGATGGGCAGCTCATCAACTCGCAGCAGGTGCTCTCCGGCTTGCAGGCGCTGGATACCAAAGTGCTGCCCACCGGCATCTACGAGGTGGAGCTGCATGTGCTGGAAGATGGCCAAGTCACCGAGCGGCGCAGAGAGATGATCTACAAGCCGATGAACTGGCAAAACCCGGATGAAAGCTGGCGCTTCAACCTGTTTGTGGGCCAGCAGACCCGCTTGTTCAGCAACTGGGAGGAGGACACGGCCCGGCCTCTGAGCAGCGGCGTCATGCTCAACCATCTGCTCACCCCTTCGGTGGTAGTCGGGGCCTCCAGCCAGTATATCGACCAGCGCTGGCAGCATGGTCTCTCTGCCGACTGGAGCCTGGATAAACAGTGGCGGTTGTTTGGCAACCTGATGGCGACACAGGCGCTGGGCAGCGGCTTCGATCTGCAGGCTTTGTACCATTATGGCGAAGGTAGCCTGGTGCTGAGCCACCAGCAGCAGCGCCAGCATGGGAAAGTCGGAGAGGAGAGCCGTGACCTCAAGCAGAGCAACCTGTCGTTGCAGCAGCGGCTCGATGAGTGCCACTCCGCCAACTTTTATCTGGCACACCAGGTGGGGCGGGGGCTGGGGGCCGATCTGGGCTGGCGTTACAACGGAGAGTTGCTTGGTCATACGGTGAGTTGGAACCTGACGGTGTTTGACCGGCCAGGTAGCATCAGTACCGATCATGCGAGGGACAGGGGCGGCATGCTCTCCCTGAGCATGAATCTGGGAGGAGAGCATAGCCTACTGGCCATCGGTATCGGCAGTCGAACCTCTCGTTCCGGTGGGCAGGAGCGCAACGCTTCCCTCGGGTACCAGCAACAGTTGGAGTGGGGCGCACTGCAGAGCGTGGGGGCCAACTTGACTACCGACAGTTACGGCGTCGGCACGGCAGGCTACGCCAAGTTTCAGGGGGCGTTGGTCAGTGGTGATGCCCACCTGCAATCATCCTCCTATAACCGGGCGCTGAGCGGGGGGCTCAACCTCGACAGTACCCTGGCGTTTGGCGATGAGGGCAGCTTGACCATGACAGGTCAATCGCAAGGGTTCGAGGCGGGCATGATAGTGGACCTGGAGTCCGATATGCCCGAGCTGACTCTGCGCGCCGATGACGATCAGGGTAGCAATATCAAGTTGCGGCCCGGTCGCAATCTGATACCCGTAGCCGCCTATCGCAGCGGTGCCGTGCAGCTGGATCTGGCAGAGCACGATGCGCCCTCGGTGAGCATTCGCCCCAACGTGCTGCCCTATCATCTCAACAAGGGGGGGGTGGCCTATCACAAAGTCAGGGTCATGCAGACAGTAACCGTCATCGGTCGATTGTTGGATGAGAAGGGCGATCCCTTGAGAGGCGCCATGGTGGTCAACCACGCGGGCCGCACAGTCAGCGAGGCAGATGGCTTCTTTGCGGTGGAGATGAGTGAGCGCAATCCCAGCTTGCAGGTGGAATATCAGGGAGCACAGCAGTGCGATCTGGCGCTGGACACGGCCCGAGCCGAACGCCAACAGGCTGTGTTGTTACTGGGTGATCTAGTTTGCAGTACCCAGGCCTGGGCCAGTCAATAAATGCTTGAGCAGGAAGAGATAATGAGAGCTGGTGCGATGTACGGATATTGGTGGTTAATAGCAGGCTTGCTCTTTGGATTTCCATGTCAGGCTGCAGTCGTTAAAGTGACCGCTGAATATAAGCCTGCAGTCTATGATGCTGATAATGGAACCTTTGTTAGCACTACAAAATGTGTGAAAACCAGTGAGGGAATGTGGCTTTCATCCTGTAGTGGCGGTGTAATGTCACTTGATAGCTTATTATTTTCATTAAAAACTAAAGTAAAGCGAAATGTGATAAAGGATTTTTCAAATACAAGGGATTCCTTTGTTTCTCTAAGTTCGTTGGGAAACAAAACCATGATTATTACATCTGATAAAGGGCAACAGTTCTCGGTTTTATTTAAGCCTGATAAGTTAGGAGTACATTTTGATTCTGTTGTCAATCAAAATGATGGCTGGAAAATATACAATACATCCTTTACAAATCCTCGAGGTGGATGTCGCTATCTTGAGCGGCAGGTTGCAGGATATATTAATCTAACCTCTTGGATCGTATTATGGGGAGATGTTGGGGGGAAATCTTGTTATACAGGACTATCTGTGGATGGCACGTCTAATATACAAGCGATGTTTTTCGGTTTTAAAATAACACCACCCTCCCCACTGAAAATGCCAAATGGAATTTATACCGGTTCGATAATTCTCTCTGTAGGCCAAAATAAAGATATCGATCTTGGTAATGGGGTATATGAAGATAATCAACTGATAATAGAATTGACATTAAAAGTTCAACATCAAATAAAGGTAGAGTTTCCTCCTGGTGGTGACAAAGTCGTGTTGCAACCTCCTGGTGGATGGCATGACTGGATTTATCGTGGGAAATCACATATTCCTCCCTATTTGATAGCGGAGTTACCATATCGACTATGGAGTAGTTCAGATTTTAATGTCTGGCTGAACTGCCAGTATGCCATTGGTGAAGTCTGTATGCTGAATAATGAAAGGCTCGGGATGCAAGTCAAACTTGATGTGATTTATGTAAATAAATCAAAAGAAGAGTTTCCTTTGACGCATGGCGTTAAGAAGCTATTCACAGCAGGTATAAAAGACCCATATTACATAAATGAAGAACGCAGCATCATCTTTAAAGTGCAAAAGCCAGTTCTGGCCTTGATGATGGAATATCCGGGCAGCACTTATAAAGGTAATGTAACCCTTATTTATGATGCCGCGATTTAAGGCTCGGGTGATTCACCAAGGTCAAGGTTCAGGCCAGCCCTTGCTCTTTGGCATAGTGAAACAGGTCGCTATCGCTTTGCAGGCCGAGGCGTACCATGGCGCTCTTTTTCTGGGTGCTGATGGTCTTGACGCTGCGATGCAGGTACTCGGCCACCTGGGTGACAGACATTCCACTGGCTAATAAACGCACGACTTCACTCTCTCTTGGTGTCAGTTGCTGTGATTGGGCCGGGTTAACCATACCGCTTTCCGCCAATAACATTTTCACTGAGTGGCCAAGATATTTTTGGCCCGATAAGACATGGCGAATGGCATCCGATAATTCACTGATGACGGCTTTCTTCAATAATATTCCGCTGACCCCAAGCTGCAGCAAGGCTTGGAGTATCCCGGCATTCTGTATCTGTGTCAGCACGATAATCGAGAGTCCCGGGTAGCTTCTTTTTAAATTTTGGAGCATCACCAGGCCATCACTGCGAGAGTCACCAGGCATACTAAAATCAGTTATCAAGAGATTGCATTGGTGTTGCTGCAATGTTTTGAATAATTCGGAGACCTGATGTGCCTCGGCAACAATTTCGCAACCTGGTTGGTGTTGTGCAATAAGGCTGCGGATCCCGGTCAGTATAAGCGGATGATCGTCGGCAAGAATGATCTTGGAAGACATAGATGAGCCCTATATGAATATTACAATAATATTTACACTAGCAAACATTTCATTTCTATACTACTTTACGCGACCTTTTTTAGTATTCAGATAATGCTCTCTCCTTCAGAAATCGTACAGTGAGTCGTCTTCATATGAACATATACCGATGCATAGTCGCCATAATGATATGTCATTTCTGCATATTCACGACGTCTGCCTCTGCTCATAAAAACAACTCATTACCAACAATAAAAGTCGGGTTATTAACTGGAGGATGGGGGCCATTTCAGCGGTGGGATGGACATAATGCCAGCGGTTTCAGTGTTGAATTGATCACGACCCTGGCAAGGAATCTTGATTATCATATTGAATGGAAAACATATCCTGACTGGAACCAGCTATACGTAGCGAGTTGTAAAGGGCAATTGGATATTATGCTGGACTCTTTTCGATCGGAAGAGAGTGAGTGCGTGACCTATAGTCGGCCTTATTATTCTTCACCGACCGTGGTAGTAGTGCGGCATGATTCACCTTTGTTTAAAAATGTCAGTGGTTTGAATAAATCGCGCATTGCGATAGAAGCAGGATTTCTGACTGAAAAGCTGGTGAGAGCGCATTATCCAGAGGTACAGCGACTGCTGTTTCAAGACACTGACATGGCACTCCAGGCCGTATTGGACAAGCGGGCCGATGCCTATATCGGCAATTTGCATGTCACGAATCAGTTTATTGCCCAGCATCCAGAACTGGCAGTGGTCGCCCAGGCTCCCTTGTTGATGGAGAGCCTGCATCTGGGAATAAGCAAACATAACTCTAGGCTGGGGGTTCGCTTTGATACAGCGATCCAGGCGCTGAGCATTGAAGAGCGCAGCGCTCTGGAACAACGCTGGTTGAGCGACAATAACCTTAACTTTCAGGGGCATAGTGGTTTTTTACTGCGACCGGATGAACGTGACTGGCTTGCGAGCCTGCCCCCCCTTAAGTTGAGCTTTATTCCCAAGTGGATACCGTTCTCCTACTCAGATGGTGACGGTAAGCTCACAGGATTGATCGGCGATTACATGAATGTCTTCAAAGACAAGCTAGGACTTGCCTATCAATATCGCGTTGATCAGAGTTGGCCTGAATTGTTACAGGGATTGCTGCATCAAGATGCGGATATTGCTGTCATCCCGACCCGAATAATCAAGCGTATTAGCGGTTGGCAGATTAGCCAGCCGATTGCTTCGTTTCCTGTTGTGATCGCCATGTCTCGTGCGAGTAGTACGTTTGGGGGATTTGCAGAATTGGTGGGCAAGCATTTGGTGGTTACCGATAGCTTGCTGGTTGCAGAGCTGCGTGCTCGTATTCCTGATATCAGGACTACTGTGGTTTCCGGCCCGAAAGAGGGACTAGCCATGGTTGCGTCTGGTCGCGGAGACGCTTACATAGGCAATCTTGCAGTGATATCTCGACTCATCAATGAGCAGTTTGATGACAGCCTGCATATTGTTGCGCCGACGCCTTTCAGAGATGAGCTGGCCGTAGCGGTGCGTGAGCCTTACACCCCCTTGCTGCCTTTGATTAACAGGGTGCTCGCCAGCATGAGTGACAAGGAGAAACAGCAGATCCGCAATAGCTGGTTGGCATTGAACTACAGCGAGGGGATCCCTTGGCATAAATTAATCAGAACTCTGATCCCTATAGGTATCGGGATTGCCCTGTTTATCCTGATACTCTCGGTGGCTTACTGGCGGCTACGTCAGGAGATAGTTCGTCGTCGTCAGGTCGAGGCTGCACTCGCCATGGCCAAGGCAAAGGCTGAGTCGGCCGCCACCCAGAAAGGGGAGTTTCTGGCCACCATGAGCCACGAAATTCGCACGCCCATGAATGGTATCGTCGGCATGGCGGAGCAACTCACCTTCACCGAACTGACCCTGGAGCAGCGCCAGATGGTGGAGATCATCAACCGTGGGGCTCAGGGGCTGCATGCACTGATCGACAATGTGCTCGACTACGCTAAGCTGGAGGCGGGCAAGATGCAGCTCGAGCAAACCCCGTTTCTTCTGCGTGAGCTGATTGACAGTGTGCTGACCATGACGGTGAGCGAGGTACACCGCAAGGGGCTCCGCGTCTACTTGTGGGCTGATGCCGGAGTTGCGGCCCGGGTAAGCGGCGATGCGCTGCGTTTGCGTCAGATCCTCTTCAACTTTGTCAGCAATGCCATCAAATTTACCGAGCGGGGCTTTATCGAGATTTCGGTGCAACTGCTGGCACAGGGGGAGGGGCAACAGCAATTGCGCTTCGGTGTGCGCGATAGTGGCATCGGCATGACACCCGAAGCGCGTGACCGGATCTTTAATGCCTTTGAACAGGCTGAGAGCTCCACCACCCGCAGTTATGGTGGCAGTGGCCTGGGGCTTAGCATCTGCCAGACCCTGGCCAACTTGATGGGGGGCGAGATCCGGCTGGAGAGTGCCCCGGGGCTAGGTACCTTTATCACATTGACAGTCACGCTGCCTGTTCTGGCACAGCGAGAGCCGGATCTCCGTCTCAATGGCCTGCAAGCCAGCATTGAACTGCATGACGATAAGCTGTGTCACACCCTGTTACTGCATCTTGACGCGCTGGGAGTCACGCGAACGTCGCCCCCTGATAATGCTCAGTTGCGTTTCAGTGACCATGACCTGGCGGCTGAGGGCGTTATCCGGGTGCTGCCACTGGCCACCCCTCTTGGCTATCGCAGTGATGAGAAGGGTTACATTCTCAACAGCAATCCCATGACCTGGCATGCAGTGCGGGAAGTCTGCTATCGCCAGCTGGCCTTGAGCGATGAGATTGTTACGCAAGCGATACAAAAGAGCGCAGAGTGCGAGCCCATGCTGCCCTGTAGGGTTCTGCTGGTGGAAGATAATCCCCTTAACCAGCAGCTGGTGATACGCCAGCTCGGGCAGCTCAAGCTGAACTGCGAACTGGCTGAGCATGGCCAGCAAGCCCTCGAGATGGTCGCGCAGTATCCCTATGATCTGGTGCTCTGTGACTGCCAGATGCCGGTGATGGATGGCTATGAGTTCACGCGCAGGGTACGGGCTGGGGAGGATAAGAAGCGCTTGCTGATCATTGCCATGACGGCCAATGTCATGCCTGAGCAGGCTGAACGCTGCTTTGCCGCCGGCATGGATGATTTGCTGGGCAAGCCGGTGCTGCTGGATGGTTTGCGTCAGATGCTGCAAAAGTGGCGTATCTTGCCATCACCATCCTTGATTGATGTCGCGGCCATGGCGGCTTTTTTTGGCCAAGGTGACAAGTTGCGGCAGATGTTCCCACTCTTTCGTCAGGAGCTTGAGCAAGCGATGGGGCAGCAACCACAGGATGACAAGGCTCTGGCTAATTGGGTTCATCGTCAGGCAGGAACTGTCAGTATGATGATGGCGCCGCAGCTGGCTGAAGAGGCATGGCGATTGGAAGAAAAAATCCGCCAGTTTGGATCGTCAGCTTGTACTGACGAGCTGACACGCTTTCGTGCCCAACTACAGCAAATCATCGGGGAGCTGATGCGTTTAAGCGAACAGTATGAAGAGTCAGTTGTTGTCGAGGGAAAACTGGAGTAGGGGAAACTGCTCACTCATAAAATCGCGGGGTGTATGGCCATTACCTGCGCCAGCCAGCCACTTCCAGTCCAGTTTTGGTGAGCCGGCTTTGAAGCGCTGATAGGCAATACCCTTGTGAACTGTCAGAAAAAGAGTCGTAGGGAGTCCCAGCTTGTTGCTGTAGCGCACCATCAGATCGCCCTGATAGTCGTTGCTGATTCTGATTTTGAGTGCCTGCAGTGTCAGACCTGTTGCGTGGCCATGCTCATCCCAGACTTCAAACATGATGTGAACACTCTGATGTTGATGATGCCACGATGAGCAAGCTGGGATGCAATTGCAACTGTCAGATCTGACAAGGGCGGAAAGGTGAATTGGCGATAAAGCGAAAACCCGGCGCTAGGCCGGGTTTTCTGAATGATGGTGGAGGGAGAAGGATTCGAACCTTCGAAGGCAGAGCCGTCAGATTTACAGTCTGATCCCTTTGGCCGCTCGGG